>JAQWCT010000114.1 GCA_028705785.1 Sulfurospirillaceae bacterium
ATACAGCCATGCAATTTAATGCTGTCGTATCAACCAACACCGTTGCCGTTGCATTATGGCAAAAACTCGGCTTTGAAATCGTCGGTACCATCCCCAACGCCTATAAACACGGAAAATTGGGTTATGTCAATACCTATGTGATGCACAAAATGCTGTAAATGGCAACTTTAAAACTTGGATTGAGCTTTACATGTAAAGCTCAATCCATTGATAAATCTATCAAAATATCAAACCAATCATTAAAGCGATGAAGAAGAAACAGTGGCATTACTGCCACTGTTTAGAAAAAATTAAAGCGTATACACACTAGAATTTGTAGTTAGCTCTAAATCTCATATCACTTGTATTTTTAGTCGTTGCTGCTTCTACTTTGCCATCTTCATACTCTAAAGAGAGTGTTAAACCTTTAATAGTTGGAAGATTATAAGCAATTTGTGCTTCTAAGTAAGTCGATTCTGTATCAGCAGTTGCACCGTTCAATACAGTTCCTATAACCGTTGGTATATCTTGATTGATTTTTGCATACTGACCTAAGACTTTAAGACCTGCAACACCTACTTTTGAAAAATCATAACCAACTTCAAATTTGTATGCATCTGTATTAGCACCAGAAGTTACTTCAGCACCTTTGATCAATGGAGCGGTATAAGTTGTAGGGCCATTTCCTGCGCCCAAAAGGACAGACTGGTCATCACACACCGTGCTATACGCAAAAGATGCATTAAAGCCTGCTAACTCGCTAAAACCAACACGACCTTGGTACATATCACCTTCAACATGGAAACTATCAAATGTTGGATTTGATGTTCTAGAACCACGATATGTTGCATCAAAAAGCAATTTCATATTGCTTAAAGGCAATACATAGTTACCCTCTGCGTAGAAAACATTTGCATCGCCACCATTGGTGAATTCAACATCATTAACAAATAAGTATTGACCTGTTAATGTCAAGTTTGTAATAGACTTGTTAATCGCAGCAGCTGTGTAAGCTCCGTCAAATCCAAAAACATTTGACCCTGCAGTCGTACCAGTTCCGTAAAATACCGCTTCTTTTTTAAAGCTAGAAATCTCTGAGTCAGCACCAGGCACGCTTCTGTCATAATCTGATGTTCTGCCTTGGAATCTGTCAGAATAACCAGCAACCAATGTTGTTTGAGGAAGGTCTGTGTTGATAAGGACAGCTGCTTGAAACGCCTCTTTAATTATGCGAGAACCAGAGCTTGCTACCAGTGGACTAGCAATAAATTGACGACCCACTTTTGCCGTTGTGTTTTTCATTGTATATACAATATATGCTTCTGAAAGAACAGCGCCTGAACCATACATATCTGTACCATAAAGATTTTTTGCCTCTTTACTAGCCATTGGAGCATAATTTGACTGGAAGGTTGTACCAAAACTCAAACCATTAAGTGAATCCGTAACATAACCAAGCATTACTCCCGTAGAAAAAAGGTCCTCGTTACCTTTAGCAATTGCTCCGGTATTTTTATCGCCCGTATCTCTGTCAAAATACCAAGCTTTTAATTCACCCGTTACTTTTCCGTTTTTAAATGCATCAGCAAGTGTATCTGCTGCGAATGAGCTAGACGCAAGTCCAGCAACGACGATAGCCACCAAGCTAAGTTTAGCTAATTTCATATTGCTTCCTTAAAATAGATTAGACTTCTTTAAGAACCTAACGCAATGGAATTATGCTAAGTTATGAAAGAAGTCTAATCGAATCTTACATGAAGTATGTAGCACGGAAATAGCATATTTATTTAAGTGTATTTTAAAGTAAAATGGAGGAAAGGAGTAGCCTTTTTGCGTTTACTCTCTTCTTTACATGTAAAGAAGAGAGTAATAACGAGTGTGAATAACCCATCTGTAAAGCTATTTTCATGCTATGAATTTATTGTAATATTTTTCGGTAAAAAACCAACTAAGGAGAAGTTATGGCAGTTAAAATTACGGATATTTGTATCGCATGTGGTGCTTGTATTGATGAGTGTCCGGTGGAGGCTATTGTCGATGATAGCGATAACCCAACGGGTGCTGATATTTATTATGTTTACGCAGACAAATGTGTTGAGTGTGTAGGTTATCATGATTCACCTGCTTGTATGGAAGCCTGTCCAACAGAGGGTTGTATCGTTTTAGGTGCTTAATTACAATATTAAGGCAGTTTAAACTGCCTTATTTTATGGCTTAATAGCCTTTAAAACTTTATGTGTTTAACGATTTCCAAATAAAACTTTTGCTATTAAATTAACCTGTTTGTCTATCATAGGAAAAATTCTTGCTTTGAGCTTTTCATTATCTTGAGGTGTTCTTTGCGCTATTGGAACAGACCAGTGGGCATCTGAATCAATTTTTTCGCGTTGCCAAAGAATCTCTGTACGAACCTTCTTCTCACTATCTTTGACAATTTTTTCACCGCTTAGTGTATATATGTCTGTTTTGCTTCCAAAATCAACTCTTTGAGAGGGAAGGCTTATGGTTATATCTGAGCCGAGTTCAACGATGCACTCCAAGTTATGTTCTTTCATAGCATCATATATCTGTTTATCATAGAGTTTTTCTGTTTGTATTCTAGCTTCATTAAAAACTGCTATGAGCGTATCTTGTGTCAATTTTTGTTGCAAAAGTAAATTTAATTTATCAACTTCTCTTTGAAAAATGATTCCCTTTGCCTCAAAATTATCTATTTTTTTAACATTGGTATATTGACTAAATTTATTGATAGCCTGCATTTCGTATTGATTTTTAATCTGTATCATTTCAAGGGATGCGTTTTTATCAAGTTCAAGACTTACAATGCCTATATTGGGCTTTTTTTTCAAATCTTCGTCTGAAAAAACAGGTGCGTTAAGAAACTTATTGGCAATTATCATAGGTCCACATGCTTGCAAAGTCAATGCAATTATAATTAAATATGCCATTTTTATAAAAATATTTTTTCTCATACAAAACCTCTTGCTGTAATATTTATTGTTTTTATACTAACATTATTTATATATTAGTACGATTAATTGATTGTATGCCAAGTACTAAGGATTACCACAATGTAGGGATAAACTTTCAACTTTAGCCCCACTCTTTTCATAACTATATTTGACTCTTGTTTACAATAGTTGTACTATACAACTATTATTTCATGGACAAGGTTTTTAAATGAATACAGATCAATCCTCTACGATAAACCAAATTCGGACAGCTTCACGGCAGATGGTAAGAGAACTCGGGTTCATGGAAAAAACTTTGGCTGGAACCAACTACTCCCCATCCGCCGTTCACGCATTGTTAGAAATCGAAAAACAAAGCGCTATGACAGCGTTGCAACTTGTACAAACACTCAGCTTGGAAAAATCAAGTGTTAGCAGAATGATCAACAAGCTCATTAAAGCGGGCGAAGTGATAGAAAATGCCGATCCCAAAGATGGTCGTATTAAAAATCTGTTGCTAACAAAACAAGGTGAAAAAACGGTTGAAGCTATACATGTGTACGGGCAAAAACAAGTTAAAACTGCCATGGAACATTTAGATGTTTCGCAACAGCAAGCCGTCGTACAAGGGCTTTGCACCTACGCAGAGGCTTTGCAAGGATGTCGTTTAAATGCCTCACTCAATGCAATCACAATAGGCTCAGGGTATCGTCCTGGTGTTGTGGGTAGAGTCACTGAAATGCACGCTACTTTTTACGCAAACGCTTCCCATTTTGGACAATTTTTTGAAAGTAAAGTCGCTATGGGAATGGCTGAATTTGTCAGTCGTCTAAATAACCCTCGCAATAATCTTTGGATGGCACTGCAAAATGACACCATTGTGGGTTCAATTGCAATTGATGGCGAGGATCTAGGAGACAACAACGCGCATTTGCGATGGTTTATCATGGATGAAAAGTGTCAAGGTCAAGGAATTGGGCGAAAACTACTTCACGAGGCAGTCACCTTTTGTGAAAAATCAGGGTTTGATGCAATAGAGCTTTGGACATTTAAAGGCTTACATGCAGCACGAAAGCTTTATGTGTCATTTGGTTTTGAGCTTGTAAAAGAAGAAGTTGGAACCCAATGGGGCTCTGTGGTTACCGAACAGCAGTTTAGACGGATTATTGCCAAAGAGTAAAGGTAACAGCAAGATTCGGATTGTTTTTAGTGTCCGTGTTGCTATACACTAACCCTAAAAAAAGGGTTAACATGGAACTTAAAAACTTCAATTTACTTCTCATTCTCTCTCTATTGTGGGGAGGGTCTTTTTATTTTATCGCCAAATCATTGCTCTTTTTTTCGTATGAGCAGATTGTTTTTTTCAGAGTTTTTTTTGCAGCATTGACGCTTTTTGGGTTTTTGCTACTCAAACGCGTTAAGTTTGATTTTGATTGGAAGCTTTGGCTCTCTTTTTTGGTCATGGGAATTTTAAACAATGTCATTCCTTTCCTAGCGTTTACCTACGCTCAAAACGGCATCACTGCTTCAATGGCTTCACTTTTTAATGCAACAACACCTATTTTTGTGGCATCGTTTGCGCACCTTCTCACCAAAGATGAAAAGTTATCGAAACTGAAAATTCTAGGTATCGCTATAGGCTTTTTAGGGATTGTCTTTCTTTTGAATCCACACGACAAAATGGTTGTTGATAGCTATAAACTCATCGCGTTAATCGCCCCCATATCGTACGCTTTTGCTGGCATCTTTGGTAAAATTTTAAAAGGAAAAGATCCGATTTTCTCAGCTTTTGGAATGCTTACATGTAGCTCACTGATCATGTATCTGTTTTTTCACACGGCCATACATGCGGTAAATATAGAGCAATTTGAGCACCTAAAACATGTGGTTTTTTTGGCTATTTTTTCAACAGCGATTGCGTATATCTTATATTTTAAACTCTTAGCGCAAGTGGGTGCTACCAAACTGCTTTTGGTGACATTCCTCATTCCTATTAGTGCGTCAATACTGGGCGTGTTGTTTTTAAATGAAGTATTTACTCCCACTATGTATCTGGGTATGATAACGATATTTACAGCACTTTTTTTGATTATCAAGGATAAAAAATGAGTGAAAATTTAGAGGCAAAAAGTTTACATTATCTCACGATAAAAGAGGCTATCGTGTTTATAGATAACCACTTTTTAGACCAACCCAGCTTAGAAGAGATCGCTTTACATGTAAACTTAAGTAAGTTTCATTTTTCCAGAATTTTTAAGGAGTATGTGGGCGTTTCTCCTATGAGATTTTTACAAGCCATAACACTTGAATATGCCAAAAAACAACTTGAAGCGTCTAAGAGTCTTTTGGAGAGTACCTATGAGAGCGGACTTTCAAGTGTGAGTAGACTTCATGAACTCTTTGTCAATTTTACAGGTGTTACTCCTGCCCAATATAAACACATGGGCAAAGATATGGAGATAACTTATGGGTATGGTTTTAGCCCCTTTGGCAAAACATTTTTAGGATTGACGCAAAAAGGTATTTGCTATATGGAGTTTTGTGATGAAAATGCAGAAGATATTTTTAAAAATTTTCTAAAACATTGGGCAAATGCCCATTTAGTTCAAGATGATGCGAAGATTGAAACAAAACTTCGAGAGATATTTATAGATAAAAAACCCGTTTCTCTGTTGGTCAAAGGAACAAATTTTCAAATCAATGTTTGGAAAGCCTTATTAAATATACCTCAAGGTCAGCTTACGACCTACCATGAAATCGCAAAAAGCATCGATAACCCCAAAGCCACAAGAGCGGTTGCAAGTGCCATAGGCTCAAACCACATAGCCTACCTCATTCCGTGTCACAGAGTGATTGGTCAAACTGGAGCTATGCGTGGTTATCGCTGGGGAATAGAGCGCAAGCGCATCGTCTTGGCTTATGAGAGTATCGAAGAAAAGGGATGAACTCTAAATTCTAGGACATCACAATCTGTGGTTTTGGTTCCCCAATATAATACCCTTGTGAATAATCAATCCCCAGAGCACATACACTATCAAATATCTCTTTACTTGAGACAAATTCAGCTACCGTCTTCATCCCTCTGGCTTTTGCAAAAGTCACGATGGCTTTGATAACATCCATGGCACCATCTTCCTTGTGTATGTTTTTGATGATAGAGCCATCGATTTTAATATAAGTTGCATCCAACTTAATGAGATATTCAAAATTTGAATACCCCGTCCCAAAATCATCAATCGCGAGTCTACATCCACAATTTTTAGCTTTATTTAAAAATTCTGAAATTGCATCAATATCTTTAATACCCTCTGATTCCACAATTTCTAAAATCAGTCTTTTTTGGACATTGTATTGATGCACACTTGCCCAAAGATAGGGTTTTAATTCATCGCTTAAGATATCTTCTCTTGTAAGATTGATAGAAAAATCCAAGTCATTTTTTTCAAAAACTTCGAAAGATTTTCGAATCACCCTTTTCGTAATTTCGAGATACTGATGTGTTCTTTTGGCGATATCTAAAAAGGAAAAAGGAGAGATGACGCCATCTTCATCGACAATCCTTACTAATGCTTCATATTTTTCTATTTTTTGGGTTACATTATTGAAAATTGGTTGGAAAAAAGTGGTAATCTTATCTTCATCTAAAGCTTTTTTGATTTTAGATGCCCAGAAAATATTTAACTCATACTCTTTGGCAAGTTCAATCTCTTTCGTATATTTACAAAAAAGGATGTGGCTATTTTTAGCATGATTTTTTGCTAAATCCGCTGTGCTTAAAAGTTCATCTTTAGCCTCTAAAGAAAGGGCCGTCACGGCAGAAATAATAATCACTTTTTCCTTTACATGTAAAGGTTCATGATTGAGGGCGAAGTGTATCTTTTGTACTTTTGCAATAAACGCTTCTTCATCGATGTTGTCATATACCAAAGCAAATTCATCGGCATTAATACGATATAAACCGCATCCTTTTGGCGTTAAAGAAAAAAGCTTTTGGGCAAAAGAGATAATCAGTTTATCGCCTGTTTTATAACCATAAAAATCATTAATTTCACCAAAACGAACGATATCAAAAAGAGCCAAAAAGGGTTTGTGTGCTTTTTTAATATCTTGTAGTAATTTAAATCTATTCCCAAGTCCCGTAAGATTATCTTTTTCCGCTTGTGCCCTTAAAGCTTCAGTCGCTTCAATCAACTTTGTAACATCATGGCGAATACCAATGTATTTTTCAATCTCTCCTTGCTCATTTAAAAGTGGCGCGATACAAACATCTGCATAAAAAGGATTCCCATTTTTTTTCTTGCTTTTGATGATGCCTTTCCATTGTTTTTTTTGTTGAATTTGCTTCCACATCCCTTTAAAAACCGAACTAGGCGTATCTTGATGACGCAAAATATTGTGTGGCTTTCCAATGATTTCTTCAAGTTTGTAACCAGAATTTTGTAAAAACATATCATTTGCATGGGTAATGTTGCCCTGTTTATCGGACATTGTAATGATGTTGTTAGAATCAAGCAAGGCTTTGTACTCTACTAAATGTCTATTAGATGTTTGAAGTTGTGTAACATCGTTGATATAGCCAAAATAATATAAAGGCATACCACTTTCATCTCTTACCACACGGGTAAAATCTTCCACCCAAACAATACTTTTATCTTTTCTAAAAAGTCGATAAGGAGAATGTTTAAAAGAAGCATTAGCTGTTTTATCCAGCTCAAGCATTTCTTGAAAGACAACATCAAAATCATCATGATGTATAAGGTCTTTATAGTCTATTTGTTGTGTTAGAAACGCTTCTTTAGGATATCCTAAAAGTTCGACAACATTGTCGCTCACATAGAGAACAGACCAATTTTCATTGACACTCCACTGGAAAAAAACAGTAGGACTCAAATTTAAATAGTGTTCAAAATTTTCTTGTAACATTATTTTGTCCTTCATTGGCTCATATCATGGCGTTAAATACTTCTGAAAAATTTTATAATTAAGCATTCTATCGACATCAATATTAAGGTGACATAAGCTGATCTAAATTCCGTAATATCCATTACTGTAAGCTAATGGATAAGTGTCCTAAAATCACCTCCAAAAAGACGAAAAAATAAAGCGTTATATAAAGTCATCTCTATGAGCATTTGCCACTCTTTTACGCATAATGCACAAAGAGGGAATGCAATATATCCCTCTTTGTACCTGTAGAATTTTTGGTCGTATCTTGTTTACATGTAAAGCACTATTTAGAATTTATAGGTCGCACTAAATCTAAATTCATCTTTATCTTTTGCACCAGCAGTGTCCATATTTTCTTTATCATACATAAGCTCAATGCTTAAACCTTTTAAAGCACCATCACAGGCATAGCTACCCGTCAATGAAATGTAGGTTGCCTTACCCT
>JAQWCT010000115.1 GCA_028705785.1 Sulfurospirillaceae bacterium
CTTGCATCAAGGCTTCTAAAGAAGGATACTCCAAAAAATCAATAGAAGTTTTATTGGAATAAAGCATTTTTTTACCATCGGTAATGACGACAATATTTGGACTGGTGTCGACAAATAGATTGAGAAAATTATCGCTATTACCTTCTCTTCGTTCTAACATATGGCATCCTTTTTCATAACTGCAAGCCTTTAAACTCACGAATTAATTTCATTTGACGATTTCCCATATAGTCTATCAAAATCTTATGAACCGCAGGTGTGAGGATGAAAGCGGCGACGATATTAAAATTTTTATCGACCATAAATGTTTTAAGCACTTTGGCTTTAGAGTTGATGATGATGGGTTTGAGTTCATCACTAAAGACGATATCTAAAACAATTTCATCTCCCTCCGTAAGACCTGCTGGCAAATAAGCGAGTGAGATTCTTATCGATTCGACTGAAATATTGATGAGCTTAATATCGGTATCAAATCGATGTTTGTCATAAAAAAGATTGACTTTGTGTTTAGCATCGGGTTCAAGAACGAGGTATTTGCGTTCCCTTGGTGTGGTTTTAAGCATGATGCATTTACTAAATTCTATGGTTCCTGTATGGAAGTTGATATCTGTGATTTGAGATGATTGGAGGTCATAAGGGAAAAGTTCACAATTTAAAATTATTCTTTTTTCAAATTGTGCTGCTTTTTGTTGTAAAAAAGAGCTTTTAATGGTACAGTTTTCTTTGCCAACTTGCGAAATAACACCATTGTTGCAGACGACCAAACCTTTATAAAAGTTATAAATTTTAATGACTGCTCCAGCCTCTTTGGCCGCGCGGAGAAGATTGTCAATGGTTTTTTCATCTTTCATTATGAGGTCATGTTCAAGTGAGTTTTTATCATACAAAGCAAGTAAATCGAGTTCAGTGATGTCGGTTAAAGAGAGGATATAAAAATCATCTTTATCATTGATATGGGTCAGTTTAAGGATAAAGTGATGAGGTGTTTTATCTTTATCGGTAATCTTAACATTGTAAAGCTTATCCATATTTTGTTTGACACGCCCTAGACAACTTGGCGCCGTTGTTTTACGGTATAAAAATGAATCATGAGGTAAAAGTAAGGTTTCAAAGTTTTGAAATTTTACTTTAAACGCTTCGATGTCAGTAGCGTTGAAAAAGCTCAAAGCATGGTTGTTTGCTAAAATAACACTTTCATTTTTAAGCATCACAATAAGATTGTCTTGGTTGTTAAAAATGCTGTGCAAGTAGTTGTTGAAAACATTTTTATTGCATTCTTCGCTTATTTCAAGGGCGAGGGTATAGAGAATCTGGGTGATTTCTTCAACTTTGAGTGGTTTGACACAGTAGCCACTTGCGCCAATGGAGATGGTTTTAAGAAGATATTCTTTGTCATCGTAGGCTGAAGTAATGATAAATTTAGTATTTTTATCGATTTTTTTGATAGCCACAGCCATTTCTAGCCCATCCATCAAAGGCATTTGAATATCGGTAATGACAATATTTGGGCGATATTTTTAAAAAAGTGCTAAGCCTTCTAACCCATTAGAGGCATTATAGACGATAGGAAAAAGTTTTTCAAAAAAAGTAACAGCTTTTTCTTTTAAACTGAGATTATCTTCGACATATAATAAAGAAAGTGAAGAGAGTGTTTTTTTGAGCTCTTTAAGGTCTATTTTTTCATCAACCATATTAATTTCCCTTCGTAGATACCAAGACGGTTTCAAGTTTTTCCATGCTATCAATATCCTCTTTTAAGATATCAAAAGAATGGATACTAAAAGAAAGATTGTCTTGTAGAATTTTTTGAAAGGCTTCGATGGGGCCGTTTTCAAAATTGAGTTTTTCTTCACTAAGGAGAATGAAGTCATTGGCATGAATTCTAAAAATGAGTGTATTGGAAAAATACTCGGTGAGCATAGATGCAAAAGAAAGTAAAAGTTGATTACCACCTTCCCAGCCAAAATGGTTGTTGTATTCTGCAAAATGATGCAAAGAAACGATATGAAGATGTTGATAAAAATGAGTGTAATTGTTTTTGAGTAATACAATACTGAGGTATTTTTGGTTGTGGAGCTGAGAGATACTATCGCGATAGAAGTAAACAAATCGCTCTTCTTCAAGCTGAGAAGTTGGTAATTGAGAGGTTTCATGCTCTATGGTGAGATGAGCAAAAATATGTGAAGCACTTTGCACAACTTCAGGATGAAATTGGATACAAGAGAGTGATTTAATTTCTACAAGGGCTTCTTTCACACTCTTTTTGTGGCGATAAATTCTACTGGTTGTCATAGCATCAAAAGCATCTGCTACGATCATAATCCGTGCCAAAGGAGGAATGGCATCAGCTTTGAGTCCAAGAGGATAGCCATTGCCATCATAGCGTTCGTGGTGAGAACCTATCACATCAATAATTTTGTTGAACATGGGAACTTCTTTAAGAATATCGGTTCCTGCTTTGACATGCTCTTTAATAAGTTTATACTCGATGCTTGAGAGGTGCTCTGGTTTGAGTAAAATAGCGTCAGGCGTAGCGATTTTACCGATATCATGTAAGATGCCTGCTTGGTAGATAAGGTCGCAAGCCTTTTCATCATAGCCTAAATCAAAGGCAAGCATTTTAGAATAAGTGGCAACCCTTTGTGAGTGACCTGCGGTATAAGAATCGCGTTGTTCTATCATTTTGACAAGTGCTAAAAGAACTTTCTCATAGTCCTCGACGCGAGCATATTCTAAGCTTTGATACTCTTTGACTTTTTCTTGGATAATATGTTCTAACCCACAGTGATAGAGATTGAGTTCATTTTCTTGAGATATTTTAGAAACCATGGTATATAAAACTTCCACCATTTGGTCGTAGTTGATAGGCTTTATAATGTAAGAACCTACCCCTAACTTGATAGAATCTACAAAAAATTCACTCTCCGTGTAGGCTGATGTAATGATGATATTTTGAGAGGGATGAAGTTGTTTAATCATAGTCAGCATTTCGATACCATTCATATTGGGCATCAAAATATCGCTGATGATGATATCAGGCTTTTGTTTTTTGTATTGCTCCAATCCATCGAGTCCATCTACACATACGGTGACGGTATCAAAAAGCTTTTTGAGATAATTGGCAACGCTTTGCCTTAAATCTGTTTCATCTTCAACATACAAAACAGATAGATTTTTAGCGAGATTTTTTAATTCTAACAGTTTACCCATTTAAGCCTCTTCATTGATAATAGGAAATTTTATCGTAAAGAGGGAACTTTTATCTTTACATATAACGCTAAGTGTGCCTCCAAAATGGCTTTCGATGATGGCTCGACTCATATAAAGTCCCAGTCCTGTACCATTGAATTCTTCTTTTGTTGTAAAGTAAGGATCAAAAATCTTTTCCAAAATTTCTGCTTTGATGCCTCCTGCATTATCTTCTATCTCGATAAAAGCGTTATTTTCTTGGCGATAAATACGAATAAGAATGTAGTTTTTTGGGTCATTATTTTTGCCAAATGCCTCATTGGCATTTTTCATCAGGTTGATGAGCACTTGGACAAGTTCATTAGCATAAATCAAAATATTTTTGATGGCGTCAAACTCTTTGATAACGCGAATTTGGTTGTTCTCTAAACTCTTTCCCATAAGGTTGAGCGCATTTTCGACAACCTGACTCAAATCAGGGATAAACTGTTTTTCTTTGTTAGTTTTGAAAAAGTTACGAAAATCATCGATAGTGTGTGAAAGATAGAAGATTTGGTTGGAGAGTTGTTGATGATAATCTTGTACATTTTTGGTATCAAGAAGCCCCAATTCGACATCTGCTTTGAGATTATTGGCGATCATGGATAAAATAGACAAAGGTTGTTTCCATTGGTGGGCAATCATAGAAATCATCTCTCCCATCGCAGCACTTCTTGATTGGGCGATAAGGATTTTTTCATTGGTTTTAAGTTCTTTGATTTTAAGACCCAGAAGATATTTAAAAAATGCGACTAAGCCCAAAAGCATTAACACGAGTATCCCTATAATCAAAAAGCCCCATTTTAGCCAGATGGGAAAACCATTTTTTTGTTGTATGTCTAACCATTTCTTTTTAGCACTGTAAAAAGGAGAGTTCGTATTTTGTTTATATGCCTTAAGACGGTTGTCTATGGTGTTTTTGATGGAGGTATCAAGCGTTTTGGGAAAAGCAAATTTGAGGATAACAGGATTGAGGAAAACATTGGTTTGTTCTATCGCATGGTTGCTTGCATCGTAAAAATTATTGATGATGGCGACATCTACTTTATGCGCTTCAAGAAGTCCTATTGAGTCACTAAAATTTTCTGTTTCGATAAAACGAGGGTGTATATCAAACAAGGATGCTTGCTCTTTGAGGTAGAGATATTGAACACTATTTTTAAGTACAGCGACTCTTTTGTTCTGTAAATCTAAAATCGAAAAGATGGCATTGCCCTTATGTCCATAAACCATAGACCAGCTTGAAAGAACAACTTCTTGCCCAAAATCAAACCGCTTTTCTCGCTCTTTGGTTTGCGCAACATCAGGCATGATGTCGATTTCTCCAGCTTCCAATTTTGCAAGACACTCTTCCCATTCACAAGGGATAAAGTTTAAACGCCATTTTTCCTCTTCAGCGATACTGCCTAGAAGGTCTACAAAAAAACCAGAAGGTTTATCGTTATCATTTATGAAAATTTTGGGAGAATTGTTATAAATACCTACTTTCAGTATTTCTGTGGCATGTAGAGGGATGAAGTAAAAGACAAACATTAAGGCCATTATCGTAAGACGCGTCATAGCCTTTCTCCTATAAGAAATTCTTAAAATTGTATCCAATTTCCTTATAAAAGCGTATTATCTCTTTGTATATCCTACTTTTTGCTTTCTTTACATGTAGACCCATTTTGAATAATTAAATCACTTTTCATTTAGATTCCTCCCATAGACAGCCACCTGTTGTATTAAATTTTTTGCACAATTCACAAAAGACTGAGCTCTCAGAACGCTTGGCGCAAATAAACTGAATGGCTTTTTTCTTCGCCTCATTTTTAAATTTATTCATCGCATTATGATTAAGAAAATTTGTCAACATGATGACTAGCTTGACATCTTGAGGAATATCTTTTCGTACTATTGAAGGATTTCTCCCATCCCAGTGGACAATTTTCTCAACACGAAAACTTTGCAATACAGAAGTAATGGAGTCTATTTTATCTCCACCAATGACTAAGACTGACATCCTCTTTCCTTTTTGATATTTGATATCGAAATAATAGATAATAAAAGCTTTACTTCTGCTTTATTTTGAGTCTTGTTATCAATAATTATATTTTCAGTGCAAATGAAGTGCTGATATGACATACTTTTAAATATTTTCTCAGGCTGGTTTATATGCGGTTTATAGTTGTTTTTGCACTTTTTATAAATAGCTTATGGGCACACCCTCATACTTTCATTGATGTTTTTTTAAATATCATAGGGGAGAAGAATGCTCAGAAAATTGAGATTAGATGGCTTTTTGACGAGATGACATCTTCGTCTTTATTGATGGATTTTGATGCGAATAAAAATAGTCAATTTGAGAAAGAAGAGATAGCAGATTTTAAAAAAACGGTGTTTGATGATTTGAAAAAGTTTTCGTATTATACACATTTGAAAGTAGCGGGTAAAGCGATAAAAATTGAGCCAAAATCTCTAGATTTAAGTCAAGAAGGAAACCGTTTTGCCCTCACATTTAAGATTGATTTGGAACCTTTTGCCAATCAAAAAAAGACAATTGGTTTTTGGGATGAAGTGTTGATGTGCGCTTTTGAGCTTGAAAAAGAGCACATTCACACCTCTTTGCGTTATACCTTAAAAGAGGTCAGTAACGCTTATTATTATGGTTATTTATTGGAGTTATGATGCCCCCTATCGCACTTTGGTTTGCACAAGCCAATCAGTTTTTCAATGCCCAGCTTAGCACGCATTTTCGCTCCCTTGATGAGGGTGGGCTATTGCCTGCTCTTTGGGTTTTAGGTATCGCTTTTGTCTATGGTGTCCTTCATGCCATAGGTCCAGGGCATGGAAAAGCATTGGTGGCAGGATATTTTCTTGCGAATGATGGGAAGAAAAAAGATGTCTTTAAAATCGGTTTTTTAATCGCTTTGGTTCATGCTTCATCAGCTTTGATTTTGACAATTGTGGCATATTATATTTTAGAAAAAACGGCTTCGAAGATTTTGCGAGAGATGGGCGGAACGCTTACGCAAGTGACAGGAGGGCTGATTGTTTTAATTGGTATTTGGCTTATTTATGAGATTATTGCTTCTAAAATGACAAGTCCCAATCAAAATGGTAAAAAAGTACAAAAGTTGAGTGTTGTCCTTCTTGCTGGCATTATTCCCTGTCCAGGGGTGATGACCATCGCTTTTTTTGCGATTACCATTGGGCATATCCTATTGGGTGTTTTTGCCGCTCTTGCCATGAGCATTGGTATGGGTGTTACGATTTCTGTTGCTGGATTGTTTGCCAATAAGTTTCAGCAATCAAGCTTCCTCAAACGACACTTCAAATGGTTGATGATAGTGCGAATGATAGGCGCATTTATCGTGATAGGACTTGGTATTTTATTGCTTATGACACCTTCTGTGACGAAACCATTTTGATGAAGTTTTTTGGTCTTTTTGTATATCTTTTTTTAGCTCTACCCAATCTTTTTTCGTGTGCCCTATGTGCGCTTTATACCCCTGGTGCAATGGTTGAAGTTACCTTAAATGGAGATGATAGGCTTTTAAAAGAAGCACAAATTAGATGGACTTTTGGTCAAGATTTTATCAAAGAACTTCTTGCTAGGTACGATACTAACAAAAATGGTACACTGGATCAAACAGAATTGATTCGTGTCGAAAAAATTTTGTTAAATTACCTTGCTAAAAAGAATTATTTGACCTCTATTGAGTATGTCTTGGCTCAAGAAAGTGCAGAGAAAATTGACATTAAAGCCCATCATGCAAGCTTTATTCAAACTGATGATACACTTATTTTCACTTATGTTGTGCCATTGAACAAAGAGATACATCCCCAAGATACGCTCTCTTTTGTCTTTGAAGATACCAGCGGATACTTTACTTTTTTAGTGCATAAAGTTGAATGTACAGTGCCATCTATGTGGAAATTGGAGAATAATATAAACAACAACATTGTGTTTGTTAATATTCAAAAACCCGAAGCCTTATCTGATTTAACCGTAGAAAAAACCGTCAAAATTGAAAACACACCTCTCCTTGAACAAAGTAGCCCCAATACCTTAAAAGCATATTTGTTAAATATGCAAAAAAAGATAGAAACAGCATTAAATGAGATTAAGACAAGCCACTCTTTAGTGGCGTATGCGCTTTTTTTTGGTTTTTCATTTTTGTATGGATTGCTTCATGCTTCAGGACCTGGACATGGAAAGGCGTTGGTTAGTTCTTACTTTTTTACAACTAATCAAAGTTATAGTAAAGCTTTGAGTGTTTCTTTCTTGATAGGTATTGTACATACTTTTTCAGCATTTTTGATGACATTGGTCATTTACGCTGTTTTTGACCTCTTTTTCAAAGAATTTTTTGATGACTTTACTTTTTATGCTACGAAAGTTTCAGCCATTATTATTTTGATAATCGCAGGATATTTGTTTTACAAAAAGCAAAAATCGTATGCTCCTTTACCAAAAATCGCCTCATTTTCAGCACATCCACCTAGCTGTAGTTGTGGAGGCTGTTCGATTAAATCTCAGGGTACAGATTTTGGTGTTATCATCGCAGCGGGAATTGTTCCTTGCCCTGGGACGATTACGATTTTTATCTTTACACTTTCTATGGGTGAATATTTTATAGGCTTTTTATCCGCTACTTTTATGGGACTTGGGATGAGTGCTGTCATTTTTGGTGCTGCTATTTTGAGTATACGCATTAAAAAAGGGCTGGATATTAAGAATGTTAAGTTTCTCAAGTATGCGGATTATGCAAGTTTGGGAATTATCGTGTTGCTTGGAGTAGGATTATTGTTAGCGTGAAAAATCACTCTTTGATGGCGACTTTGTAGACATAGTAAAAATCTGCATCATATCCCTCGGATTTACAGGTTGCTTCACTATAACACTTGACATCTTTTTTATTGACAATTAAAGCGACATATCGCTCTGGGTCGTAGAAAAGAATTTCATAAAGTTTGCTTTTGGGTTTGGAAATCTCAAAATGGTAGTTCAATCTCCCTTTTTCGATAAAGGCACTAAATGCTGAGTATGTCTTGATTTT
>JAQWCT010000116.1 GCA_028705785.1 Sulfurospirillaceae bacterium
TAGGAGCTCTTTTGGCTGCTTCAACAGGTGTTGTGGGGGCAAGTGTTGTGGCAATGGGTGTTATCTCTTTACCTGTAATGCTTAAATACAACTATTCAAAATCACTCGCGTGTGGTACCATTTGTGCCTCTGGAACACTGGGTCAGATTATTCCGCCTTCTGTTGTATTGATTATTTTGGGGGATGTTTTTCAGCTTCCTGTCGGTGATTTGTTTGAAGGTGCGATGTGGCCAGGTTTAAGTCTAGTGGCTATTTATGTCATTTATATTGCTATTGTTTCTTTTATCAATAAAGATGTAGCGCCAGCTATTCCTACAAGTGAATTAACAGGAAGTAAGCTTAAGCAGGTTATAAATGCGTTCAAGGCTATTTTACCTCCACTTATTTTAATTATTCTAGTTTTGGGCTCTATTTTTGAGGGAATTGCTACGCCAACTGAGTCTTCAGCCCTTGGATGTGTCGGCGCTGTGCTTCTTGCCTTGATGTATAAATCATTCTCTTTTCAAATGATTCATGAAGCGTCTATGGAAACTGTTCGAACAACGGCTATGATATTTGCCATTTTGATCGGGGCTACAGCTTTTTCAATGGTATTTTCATACACAGGAGGTGATATTATCGTTGAAGAGGTGATGAGGTCATTGCCTGGAGATAAGTGGGGTTTCATCATTACTTCTATGGTTGCCATTATGTTATTGGGATGTTTTATTGATTTTGTGGAAATCTCTTACATCATTATTCCTATCTTAGCACCTATCGCAGCGGCTATTGGCATTAACCCTGTGTGGTATGCACTTTTAATAGCACTCAATTTACAAACATCATTTTTAACACCGCCATTTGGATTTAGTCTCTTCTATCTAAGAGGCGTAGCGCCCCCAAGTGTTCTTACCACAGATATCTATAAGGGTGTTATCCCTTTTATTTTGTTACAAGTATTAGTCATGATTATTTTTACTGTTATGCCAGAGTTTTATGGTGTTTCAATGATGCTTAAATAGCCTTACATGTAAAGGGCGGAAATAGTCTTTCGCTCTTTACATGTAAAGATTGGTTACACTTTTTTTCACTTTTTTTTTAAACTCATTTTTTTAAATAAATATCATACGATTTTTATATTGTAGTGTTAGACTAAGTAGAATTTGAAAAAATCATAAGGAATGTTTATGAACTTAACAGGCGCTTACCTTGACTTTCACAATGAAATACTTGGTTTTATCCCAAAAATTAGGATATTCACAGACCCACTTCATACATTAGCGTATGGTACCGATGCCTCTTTTTATCGGTTGATTCCAAAAGTTGTCATTTGGGTTAATAGTGCTGATGAAGTCAGCAAAATACTTAAAATCTCTTCCTCTCTCTCTTTACCCGTTGTTTTCAGAGCAGCAGGAACAAGTCTTTCAGGACAAGCGATTACGGATTCTATTTTATTGGTAACTTCACGCGATTGGAAAGGTATTAAACTCAATAAAGATGCAACTAGCATTACTATGGAACCTTCAGTTGTAGGTTCTGATGCAAATTTACAGCTTATTCCTTATGGTAGAAAAATAGGACCAGATCCTGCAAGTATCAATTCAGCCTATATTGCTGGTATTGCTGCAAATAATGCAAGCGGTATGTGTTGCGGAACCTCTGACAACTCTTATAAAACATTGGAAACAATGAAAATTATTTTTCATGATGGTACAGAGCTCGATACAGGTTCTTCTAAAAGTATCGAAGCATTCAAAAAGTCACACAAAGACTTAGTTGATCGCGTTGATGCATTAGCTAAAAATACAAAAGCCAATCAAGCACTTCATGATAAAATCGTCAGAAAGTTCAAAATTAAAAATACTTGTGGATATGGGTTAAATTCAATTGTTGATTTTGAAGACCCCATTGATATTATTCAACATTTGATGATAGGTAGTGAGGGAACACTGGGCTTTATTAAGGAACTCACTTTTAGAACGGTTCCTGAGTTTAAAGATAAAGCTAGTGCATTGATGATCTTTAAAAATGTTAAAGATGCTTGTGATGCGATTAGTATTATGAAAACACAATGTAAGACGGGTGTTCCAGATGCAGAAGTTGCTGCGGCTGAATTAATGGATAGAGCAGGACTTAGAAGTGTTGAAAATAAAGAGGGTATGCCAACTTTTCTTAAAACATTAAGCCCTACTGCAACAGCTGTTTTGGTTGAATCTCGTGCTCCAAGTGATGAAATTCTTGATCAAAATATCGAAACTATTTTGGCAAAATTGGCACACATTGAACCAGAAATACCTACCCATTTTACAAAAGATGTGTACGAATATACCAAATACTGGAAAATCAGAAAAGGTCTTTTCCCAGCAGTCGGTGCCGTAAGAGAGAGTGGCACAACTGTTATTATCGAAGATGTTGCTTATCCTATCGAGTCATTGGCAGAGGGTACGCTAGAACTTCAAGAATTATTTAAAAAATATAACTACGATGAGGCTGTTATTTTTGGTCACGCTCTTGATGGTAACCTTCACTTTGTGTTTACACAATCATTTGATGATCCTAAAGAAATTGCGCGATATGAAAAATTCATGGTTAATGTGGCTGATTCTGTTGCTACTAAATTCCAAGGAAGTCTAAAAGCAGAGCATGGAACAGGTAGAAATATGGCTCCTTTTGTTGAATTAGAGTGGGGTAGTGATGCGTATGAGCTCATGAAAGAGATTAAAAATATCTTTGATCCAAAAGGACTTATGAACCCAGGCGTTATCCTTAACGCTGATCCTAAATGTTACTTGAAAAATTTCAAGTCAATGCCAGTCACAGATGAGATTATCGACAAGTGCATTGAGTGTGGTTTTTGTGAACCTTCATGTCCATCTAACTTTTTAACGATTACGCCAAGACAAAGAACAGCTGTTAGCAGATATATGGTGACATTGGAAGCCAATAATGAAATGGCCTTGTTAGAAGAAGTAAGAGAAGCATTTCAGTACGATGGTATTGAAACTTGTGCAACTTGTTCTCTATGTTCGTTGGTATGTCCTGTTGAAATCGATACAGGGGCATTGACTAAAAAAATCAGAGCAAAACAAATTACGCCTGGTCAGCATAAAATGGCAAACTTTATCGTCAATAATTATAATGGCATTTTACGCACAGGAAGTACGGTTCTTAGTCTTGTCAAAGGGGTTAATGCCATCATCCCAGATAGTATTTTAGGTGGCATTAGTGGCGCAGTAACGAGTATTAGCGGTGGCGCATTACCAAAATGGACACCAAGTCTTCCAGGTGGTCATACCTTTAAAGATACGAGAAAGCTTTTTGGTGTTGAAGATAAGGTCGTTTATTTTTCTTCATGCCTTAACCGTACTATGGGCAATCCAAAGCCAAGAAGCGGAGAAAAAGAACTCGATGAACTCGTTATTAGCATTTTAGAAAAAGCAGGATATGAAGTTATTATTCCACAAGAGAATGGACCATTGTGTTGTGGTATGCCTTTTTCAAGTAAAGGGTATGTTGAAGAAGGTCATCGCAAGTCAGATGAATTAGAAAAAGCACTGACCAAAGCGAGTCAAAATGGAAAATACCCTATCATTTGTGATATGAGTTCTTGCAGTAAAACTACAAGAACATATTTCACCTCTGGGTTAAAAGTGTATGACCCAATCGAATTTATCCATGATTTTCTACTGTCTAGATTAGAAATTAAACAGATTAATGAGCCGATTGTTATTCATGCGATATGCAGTACGCGTAAAATGGGACTATTAGAGAAGTTTGAAAAAATTGCTCGTCTCTGTAGTACAAAAGTGACATTGCCAGCAGATGTGGGTTGTTGTGGTTTTGCGGGAGATCGTGGATTTAATTATCCTGAGCTTAACAAATCAGCACTTCGCCATCTTAAAGGTTCTATTCCCTCCGATACCAAGCTAGCCTTTTCAACAGGTAAGCCTTGTGAAATAGGACTTACTGAAAATAGTGGATTAGATTATCGTTCTATTTTTTATCTAATAGAACGCTGTATTAGCTAACTTTCAATCTTCTTTAGCGGGCAAATTTACAAAAATAAATTTGCCCCACTTCATGTCATAAAACCACATTTCTTATAGGTTTGATTTAATAAAAAAAATGATAAAATACCAAAATTTTCACTATGCATTTTAGTTAGAATTAAACAAAAAAGGGTTTTTATGGAGATAAATCTCATCGCTGAGACCTTGAAGTTTTTGGTTTTAGGTATGTCGACCGTTTTCATGTTTTTGGTATTGATGGTTTTAGTTTTAAATCTTCAATCTAAGATCATTAGGAAATTTTTTCCGCATAAAGAGGAAGTTTCTATCCCCAAACGACCGATAGCTCAAAAAGGCAATCTTGCCGTTATCGCAGCTATTGCTGCATCTCTACAGTCTTATAAAAAATCAAAATAGTAAAAAGGGCAAAAGAAAATGGCTAAAAAATACATCGATGTGATGGATACAACTTTTAGAGACGGATTTCAGTCTGTTTTTGGTGGGCGCGTACTTATGGACGATTTCCTTCCTGCGGTTGCAGCAGCAAGAGACGCAGGCATTAGTCATTTTGAATTTGGTGGAGGAGCGAGGTTTCAAAGTCTTTATTTTTATTTGAATGAAGATGCTTTTGTTATGATGGACAAGTTTAGAGAAGTTGCTGGACCTAACGCAAATCTACAAACACTAGCAAGAGGTGTCAATACGGTAATGTTAGATACAGGAAATCGTGATTTGATTGATTTACATGCTAAATTATTTAAAAAACACGGTACAACGACTATTCGTAACTTTGATGCGCTTAATGATATTGAAAACCTCAAATATAGTGGTGAGAGAATCGTTCATCATGGGATGAAACATGAGATTGTGGTTACGATGATGGATTTACCTCCAGGATGCTTTGGTGCTCATGATGTAGCATTTTATGAAAAAACGCTTCGTGATATTTTAGATTCGGGTATCCCTTACCATAGTGTTTGTTTTAAAGATGCTAGTGGAACTTCAAGTCCTCAAAAAGTGTATGAAACGATTAAGATGGCAAAAAGGTTATTGCCAGAATCAATGCATGTAAGACTTCATACCCATGAAACAGCAGGTGTCAGTGTTGCTTGTTATCTTGCGGCACTTGAGGCAGGAATTGATGGTATTGATATGGCAGCATCTCCTGTGAGTGGTGGAACAAGTCAGCCTGATATCTTAACCATGTTACATGCAACCAAGGGTAAAGAGTATGATTTGGGTGGTCTTGAGTTGGAAAAAATCTTAAAGTATGAAGAAGTTTTACAAGATTGCCTTAAAGACTACTTTATGCCACCAGAAGCGACACAAGTTTCTCCTCTTATTCCTTTTTCGCCAATGCCAGGTGGTGCTTTAACTGCTAATACACAAATGCTACGCGATAATAATATCTTAAACAAGTTTCCAGAAGTCATCAAAGCCATGCGTGAAGTCGTTGAAAAAGGTGGATATGGAACAAGTGTGACGCCTGTTTCTCAATTCTACTTCCAACAAGCTTTTAACAATGTGATGTTTGGACCATGGAACAAGATAGCTGAAGGCTATGGGAAAATGGTTTTAGGCTATTTTGGAAAAACACCTGTTGCCCCAGATGCAGATATCGTCGCCCTTTCAAGTAAACAATTAAAGTTAGAGCCAACGACTAAGAAAGCACTTGATTTAGCTGATGATGATGAGACTAAATCACTCTTACATGTAAAGGAAATTTTACAACAAGAAAAAATTCAAATTACGGATGAGAGCCTCTTTATCGCAGCTTCTTGTAAAGAAAAAGGTATCGCATTTTTAAAAGGTGAAGCTAAGGTCAATGTTCGTAAAAATGCTAAAGAAGATCTTACATGTAAAGCAGATTCAAAAGATTATACGATTGTGGTTAATGGTCAAAAATATTATGTTAAAGCCAATGATGATAGTAGTCTTTTGGTCAATGGTGAACACTATGCAATAGACCTTAAAGAGGGATGTGATTTAGGCGATACCGTTGCTCCTATGGAAGTGAGTAATAGTAGCAGTGCTACATCCGATGAATTAGGCATTAAAGCAGGCTTACCAGGTTCTATTTTTAAAGTTCTTGTAAATGTAGGAGAGCATGTTTCCAAAGGCCAGCCAGTTATTATTATTGAGGCAATGAAAATGGAAATAGAGGTGGCTTCTCCTCATGATGGTATAGTAAGTTCTATACATGTAAAGCAGGGTGATACGGTTGTCAATAACCAATTGCTTTTAGTTCTCTAAAAAGGTCTATATGAAAAAGTTAATCATAAGCTGGATGTTTTTTTTGGGAATAGCATGTATGACAACCTCTCTTATGGCAAGTGATATTGCTAAAGAGGATCTCAATAAAGACTACAAATCTAAAAGTGTGAGTGAACTATTTTCTTCCTTGTATGAATCAACAGGCCTCAATGCCATGATTAATCCTCAAGAAGGATTGGTAAGTCATGGATTAAAGGTTTCAACCTTTAACCAAGGTGCTGGAAGAGTCGTTATGATTGCTATTTGTTTTACGCTTTTTTATCTTGCAATTGCGAAAGGGTTTGAGCCTTTGTTGCTCATTCCTATCGCTTTTGGAGGTTTTTTAGCCAATATCCCTGTTGCAGACATTGCAGGACCTGAGGGATTTTTAGGTATTTTGTTTAATATAGGCATTAGTACAGGACTTTTTCCACTCCTGATTTTTATGGGTGTTGGGGCAATGACAGATTTTGGTCCACTCATTGCCAATCCTAAAACAGCACTTTTAGGCGGTGCAGCACAATTGGGTATTTTTGGTACTATCGTTGGGGCAGCAGTCTTAACTGAGTATACAGGATTTATCAATTTTTCACTCAAAGATGCTTGCGCCATAGGTATTATTGGAGGTGCAGATGGTCCAACTTCTATCTTTGTAGCCACAAGGCTTGCACCTGAATTGTTAGGTGCTATCGCAGTTGCTGCTTACTCGTACATGGCATTAGTGCCTATTATTCAACCTCCTATTATGAGAGCGTTGACAAGTAAGGAAGAGCGACTCATTAAAATGGAACAATTGCGAGAAGTTTCTAAACTCGAAAAAATCATATTTCCTTTAACCATTATGGTTTTATGTATTATTATTTTACCTGATGCTACACCTCTTATTGGGGCACTTGCTTTTGGTAATTTTGCACGAGAATCAGGCGTCATTAAAAGGCTTTCTGAGACAATGGAAAATGCACTAATTAACATTGTGACAATTTTCTTAGGATTATCTGTTGGCTCAAAACTCGCAGCTGAAAAGTTTTTAGTTCCTGAAACGCTAGGAATCTTGTTCTTAGGACTCATCGCTTTTGCTATGGGAACAGCGGGTGGTGTTATCATGGCTCAAATTATGAATAAATTTAGTAAACAAAAAATCAACCCTCTTATTGGTTCAGCTGGTGTGAGCGCTGTTCCTATGGCGGCTCGTGTGTCGAATAAAGAGGGAATGAAGGAAGACCCAACAAATATGCTCTTAATGCATGCAATGGGTCCAAATGTAGCCGGTGTTATTGGCTCTGCAGTTGCAGCTGGTGTCTTGCTGTCAATTTTTAAATAAAACTCTGTTGGAGATAAAATAGCTATGTCAAAGATTAATGAAATAGAAAAATTAGGACTAAGTAATATAGGAAAGGTTTACTATAACTTGAGTTATGATGAACTTTTCGCCCATGAAGTGAAGAATAATGAGGGATATGTCACCAGTAATGGCACTTTTAGTGTTGATACAGGTATCTTTACAGGACGAAGCCCGAAAGATAAATATTTTGTCGACCAAGATCCCTCAAATAAGTATATTTCTTGGGGGAGAATCAATCATAAAGCAACTAAAGAGACATTTGAAAAGCTTTTTGACAAAGTTAAAAAACAACTTTCCAATAAAGATATTTACATTCAAGATGCTTTTAGTGGCGGAAGTTTAGGAAGTCGAAAAAGTATTAGAGTGGTGACTGAAATCGCGTGGCAAGCACATTTTGTTAAAAATATGTTTATTCGTCCGACGGAAAAAGAGCTTGAAAGCTTTAGACCAGATTTTACCCTTTACAATGCGTGTAAGATTTCTAATGAAGAGTATAAAGAACAAGGACTTCATTCCGATGTTTTTGTGGTTTTTAATGTGGAAGAAAATATTGCTATTATCGGTGGAACTTGGTATGGTGGAGAGATCAAAAAGGGTATTTTCTCGATGATGAACTACTGGTTACCATTAGA
>JAQWCT010000117.1 GCA_028705785.1 Sulfurospirillaceae bacterium
GCATTGGCTTCAACAAGCCCTTCTTGTGCCTTGTACTGCTCATAAATGGTGGCTCGACGGGCAAGTGAAGAGGCTACTTCTTTAAATGCCGTTTGAATAGTTGCCTCATAGCTTGCAAGATAAAGCTCGCGTTTTGCCTTGGCATAGTCCATTTTTGCATCCCTAGCTCCTGCGTCAAAGATGGGAAGTGAAATGGAGGGAACAAACGACCAAATCGTTGAAGTCCCACCACTAAAAAGTCCACTCAGTGAGGAAGAACCTAATCCTGCGTTGGTAGTAAGGGTAATAGACGGAAAATATGCCGCTCTAGCAGAGCCTATATTGGCATGAGAAGCTTTGAGATTGTGCTCAGCTTCTAAAACATCAGGACGGCTTAGTAAAACATTTGAAGAAAGTCCTACTGGGACATCCGCTAACCATCTTTGAGACGATGGCTCAAGTCCTTTTGGCAAAAGTTTCTCTTCCACACTTGCCCCCACAAGTAGTTCTAATGCCGCCAAGTCTTGCGCCACTTTCGTGGTATAACTCGCGACATCCGCTTTGGCTTGTTGAAGAATACTTTGTGCATTATAGAGTGAAACTTTAGAATCAAGCCCTAATTCAACTCTTTTTTGCACGATATCAAAAGAACGCTTTGCACTCTCGTTGGTCTGCTGTGAAAGGGCTAATAGACTCTCATCCGCAGCAAGGGTAAGCCACGCTGTTGTGGTCTCAGCAATCAATGTAATCCTGATGGAACGCTCCGCCTCTTCGACCCCTTTATAAGTTTCCAACTCCGCCTCGCTTAGGCTTCTCGTTTTTCCAAAAAAATCAAGCTCATAACTACTAATTCCAAGTGTTGCCGAAGAACTCTGTGTAGTAACGGTGCCATTTGAAGTGGTCACAGATCGTGCTTTACTACCAGAAACTGAAGCTTCAATCGTTGGAAATTCACCCCCTCTTTGAATACGGTATGTTGCACGCGCCGCTTCAATATTAGCCACGGCTTTTCGTAAATTGCGACTTTGTTCTAAGGATTGGGTAACAACACTTAAGAGTCTCTCATCACGAATAAAATCTTGCCAGAAAAGCGTTTGAACACTTTGGTTATGCTCATTTACGCCCCTCTCCCAAGTTGAGGGAACAGGTGCAAAAGGGCGTTCATATTCAGGAGCAAGGGAAACACAGCCAATTACAAAAAATGGTAATAAAACCAAACTTATATAACGCATCTTATACCTCCCCAACCATCGTTGCACGATGATGTTTTGGAAAAACTCCACGCACTAAGACAAAAAAGAGTGGTACCAAAAAGATCGCTAAGAAGGTCGCACTTAGCGTTCCACCTATGATTCCTGTACCAATGGAGATACGACTATTTGCGCCTGCGCCACTGGAGAGGGCTAGAGGTAAAACACCTGCAATGAACGCCAGTGAGGTCATCAAAATCGGGCGAAGCCTCAGTTTTGCCCCCTCAATGGCGGCATCGACAAGCGCACTTCCACGATTATACGCGGCTTCGGCAAACTCAACAATCAAAATAGCATTTTTAGAAGAAAGACCAATGGTCGTTAAAAGGGCGACTTGAAAATAGACATCGTTTTCGAGTCCACGAAGCGATGCCGCAACGACAGAGCCAAAGATACCCAAAGGAATAACCAATAAAACAGAAAAGGGTACTGCCCAACTTTCATAAAGGGCAGCTAAACATAAGAAAACCACCAAAATAGAGATAGCATAGAGCTTAAGAGTCTGACCACTCGATAGTCTCTCTTGATAAGAGAGTCCACTCCACGCAAAGCTTGTACCCAAAGGCAGAGCTTCTTGTAAGGCTTCCATTTTATCCATCGCCACACCTGAACTAATCCCAGAAGCAGCAGCTCCTTGAATCTCATACGATGCCAAACCGTTATAACGGGTTAAACTTTGCGCACCATAACTCCAACTCGTTGTTGCAAAAGAGGGAAAAGGAGTCATCACATTACTACTGCTTTTCACATACCACTGATCCAAATCTTCTGGCTTGGAGCGAAAAGGTTCATCTCCTTTTATATACACTTTTTTAATCCGACCACGATCCACAAAATCATTCACATAAGCACCTGCCCACGCATAATTGAGCGTACTATCAATGTCTGTTAGAGAAAGACCCAGCGCCACCGCTTTGGCTTCATCAATGTTTACATGTAACTGTGGTGTATCTTCCATACTCCCTAAACGAACAGCGCTAAAGATGGGATCTTGGCGCACATTATCTAACAACATATCTCTTAATGATTTTAGTTTTTCACGATCAATATCGCTAATCGCTTGAAGCTGAAAGTTAAAGCCATTACTCTGCCCAAGTCCTTGAATCGCAGGAGGATTGAGTGAAAAGATTTGGGCATCTCGCACACGCGAGAGCTTCATCGTCGCACGCCTTGAAATCATATCTGACCTATTTTCCACCCCTTGTCGCTCATCCCAATCTTTGAGTGCCACAAACGCCATACCTGCATTTTGTCCGCTCCCACTAAAACTAAATCCTGAAATGGTAAAAATAGCTTCAGTGTTATTGGACTCTTCATTGATAAAATAGTGCTCAATCTCACGAGCTACGGCATCAGTGCGTTTAAACGAAGCGCCCTCAGGCAGACTAAATTGCACCATACTATCACCTTGATCTTCACTCGGTAAAAAACCTGTTGGTAGTTTCACCATCAAAAGAGCCATCACCGAAGCGATGATTCCATACACAATCATCCACCGAATCGGTGTCGCAATAATAAAGCCCACATGCCCTTTATAACGCTCTATCAACCTATCAAAGGTTTGATTAAACCATCCAAAAAAACCACGGCTGTGTGTTTGCTCATGTGGTTTGAGTAATGACGCGCACAGTGCTGGTGTTAAGGTCAAAGCCACAATAACGGAAAGAATCATCGAAGAAACAATCGTAATGGAAAACTGACGGTAAATAACCCCCGTTGAGCCTCCAAAGAATGCCATAGGAAGGAAAACGGCGGAGAGAACGATGGCAATACCAATTAGCGCACTCGTAATTTCTTTCATCGACTTTTCCGTCGCATCAACAGGAGAGAGCTTCTCCACACGCATCAAACGCTCGACATTTTCCACAACCACAATTGCATCATCCACTAAAAGACCGATGGAAAGTACCATACCAAACATGGTAAGGGTATTGATGGAGTAGCCAAACACCTCTAAAACGCCAAAGGTTCCCAAAAGAACAACGGGAACGGCAATGGCAGGAATTAAAGTTGCTCGCCAATTTTGCAAAAAGACAAACATAACGACAATAACCAATAAAATAGCTTCAAACAGCGTTTTGACAACCTCTTCAATGGAAATACGAATAAACTTCGTACTATCCCTTGGATAAGCAACCTTATACCCCTCTGGAAAGGTAGGTTCCATTTTCGCAATGGCCGCTTTAACACGACTGGCAGTGGAGAGCGCATTGGCTCCAGGTGCTAACATCACCGCAAGTCCAGAAGCGGGATGACCGTTGAGTCTTGTTACATTGCTGTAACTCTCACTACCAAGTTCCACGCGCGCCACATCACTTAAGCGAACCACTGAGCCACTGCTGTCACTTTTGACGATGATTTTTTCAAACTCTAAAGGTGTTTGCAATTGGGATTTTGCCGTGACGGTTGCATTGAGTTGTTGATCGCTGGATGAGGGAAGTGCGCCAATACTTCCCGCAGAGACTTGTACATTTTGAGCACTAATGGCACTGCTGATGTCAGAGGGCATCAAGTTGTACGAAGCCAATTTGGAAGGGTCTAACCAGATGCGCATCGCATACTGACCACCAAAGACTTGCACCGTACCCACACCCTCAATGCGCGCAATGGGGTCTTGCAGATTGCTGAGAAGATAATCAGCAATATCCACTGACATCTTAGTATCGGTTGCGTCATACAGTGAGACAATCATCAAAAAGTCATTTTGCGCTTTGGTAACGCGCACACCCTCATTTTGAACCGATTTGGGAAGACGCGTGGTGATTTGGGCTACTTTGTTCTGTACTTGAACTTGCGCCGTATCGGCATCGGTTCCTTTTTGAAAGGTCACATCAATGCTTGCAGACCCTGAAGAGCTACTAGAGGATGCAAAATACAAAAGCCCATCCAACCCGGTAAGCTGTTGCTCAATGATTTGAATCACACTGTTTTCAACCGTTTGTGCAGATGCACCCGTGTAGGTAGCATTAATACGAATCGTAGGCGGTGCGATATCAGGGTATTGCGCAACAGGAAGGGAAAAAATGGAACCAATACCTGCTAGCATAATGACAATGGAGATAACCCATGCAAAAATGGGTCGATGGATAAAAAAGTGTGCGATCATTGTGCTTTACCAAAAGTTGTAGTGACATCCACGGCTTTGACACTACTGCCTGAACGAACTTTACTCGAGCCTTCGACAATGACCTTATCGCCAACACTCAGTCCACTGCTGACCAACCACATATCCCCCAACGCACGCTCTGTTTTTACAGTGCGTGTTTCAACTTTATTTTCACTTGTGACGATGAATGCAGTTGCGTTGCCTTTGGGATCGCGTTGAACGCCTTGCTGAGGAACTAAGAGTGCTTTTTCATTAACCGCTTCATCCATAAGTGCTCGAACATACATTCCTGGAAGCAAGATGCCATCAGGATTAGGGAAAGTGGCTCGAAGCGTTACTGAACCTGTGCTCTCATCAACTGCAATTTCTTGAAACTGAAGCGTTCCTTCATAGGGGTAACGCGAGCCATCTTCAAGATTTAATGCTAGCTGCGTGCTCCCTTTTTTGATCCCTTGTTGTGCTAGAAGCGTTCTTAGTTTTAAAAGCTGCGTGCTCGATTGGGTCAAATCCACATAGATGGGATCGAGGGTGCGAATCGTAGCAAGCGCTGTGGTTTGACTTGCACTCACAAGGGCACCCACACTCACACTTGATGTGCCGATGCGTCCGCTAATCGGTGCTTTGATTTTGGTGTATTCAAGATTGATTCGCGCACTTTGCAAGGCGGCATTTTTTTCATCCACACTCGCTACCGCTTGCAAATAGGTCGCTTTGACATCTTCCGCATCTTGTTTAGAGACACCTTCTAGTTTGACAAGATCCGCGTAACGCTCACTTTTAAGACGAGAAGACTCTAGCGTTGCTTCGGCATTTTTAAGCGCTGCTTTGGCTTCATCAAAAGCAGCTTGGTAGGATGCTGGATCAATCTGGTAGAGCACGGCATCTTTTTTCACGATGCTTCCCTCTTCAAAGAAACGCGCTTGAATGATGCCACCCACTTGCGGACGAATTTCAGAGATGACCGTCGCTTTGGTACGACCAGGAAGCTCTCTAGTAAGCGTGACGCTTTGTGAACTAAGGGTGTAGATACCAACTTCTGCTTGCATCACTGGTTTTGCTGTTTGACTTTCCTGCGAACAACCAAGCCAAAGGAGAGGAAGAGCGACTAAAAGTGATTTGAGAGTTTTAACGATCATTCTATTTCCTTGTAAATAATTAAGTAGTATTTTACACCTCTTATGTTAACAAGACCTTTGCATCTCTCAAGTAATTCCATGGTACAATAAGACAAAGATATTTCGTCAAGGAGAAAAAAATGCCATCTCAGTGGAAAGAAAGTTTTAGCCTTAACCATGAAAAAATTGACGCTCAACATAAAGAGCTTTTTCGCTTGGCAAATTTTATTGAAGGTATTGATGATAGGTCTATCACCAAACTTGAACTTGCCTCTTTATTTAAAGAATTTTTCGACTATATGAAAGAACACTTTAGTTTAGAAGAAGCCTATATGGAAAGTATTGAATATCCTCTCATTGAACAACACAAAGTGCTTCATCAAGATATTATTGATTCTATGTCAAAAGTTTTAAAAGAGAAAAAAAGTATTGAACAGCTACAACAAAGTCTCAAAGAAACTTCTCATAAATGGCTTGTGGATCACATTTTAAACAATGATTTAAAAATCGAAAAATGGCGTAAAGGCAATCTCATTTCGAGTGAGGATATGTTAAGTATCCAATAATTACGGAGCTTTTTTTACCACACTAAACCCAAAGAGTAGCCAATCTTGTAATCCTCCACGATACCATAGAAGCTTCTTTTTGGGGTATCCCATCAAAATTAGTTTTTGAATAGCTATACGAGATTGAACACACCACGCTCCATTACAGAAAAAAAGTGCTGTTTTAGCGTGACTAAAGTCGTAGCCATTTCCCACTTTTTGAATACGCAAAAGTTTCATCATACGCTCAAAATCCTCAGGAGATTTGTCATCATACTCTATCTCATCATAAGGGATATTTATCGCACTTGGTATGGTCATTTGTTCAAACCAATCTCGCTTTCTTGAATCCACTAAAATATATTCTAAAGGCAAAACGCCTAACTTATTTTTGATAAAATCTAAAACCTCAACTTCACCAACCGTTTGAACACCTTTTTCTATCATCATAGGTTGTGCTTTTCCCACCACCGTGACAAAGCTTTTTTGGCACTCTTTGGGAACATTTCTCCCAGCAAAATCACCACTAAAAATACTTTCTACATCGATGTTTACACCAAAACAAGAAGCAGGGATTTCTCGTTCTACCAAAACCTCTTTTACCGAACCATCAAGGTATTGATGCTGTGTTTTGACACCTGTTAATTGCAAAACCATAGGATTTTCAGCGCTAAAAAGCATTGAAGATATCATCAATAAAAATAGAGCTAGGCGCATAAAAATTCCTTACATGTAAAGATATTGGAATATTCTAATCCAGCTCTCGTTTAAAAGAAAGAAAGAAAATATGTTATACTTTTTTTCAAAGGATTGCCCGTGATAAACCCTAAAATAGTCAATTTTATCAACAAACATCATCTCCTCACTTTAGCCACCAGTTGTGAGAATAAACCTTATTGTGCCAGTTGTTTTTTCGTCTTTGAACAAAAAGTACCTTGTTTTGTCATTGCCACCGATGAAAAGACGCGACATGGGAGTGAAGCACTTTTAAATCCTCGGGTTGCAGGAACGATAGCCTTAGAAACCAATATGGTGGGGAAAATACAAGGAATCCAATTTAACGGAACCTTTAGAGTGGCAACTGTAGGCGAAAAGATGACCTACTTCAAACGCTTTCCCTACGCCCTGGCCATGAATCCTTCCCTATGGAGCATCGACATCGAGACAATGAAGTTTACAGACAATACCCTAGGCTTTGGTAAAAAGCTAGAATATCTCAAATCTCAATCCTAATAAAATCCTAATCTTTTCACCCATAATCAAGACATTACCACTATAGAATTTGCTCTATACTTTTCCTAAATCACCGTAAAGGAAAAAAATGGTTGCAGATATAACCCTTTTTACAGGCTTGTTAGTATTGCTTGTAGTTTTGGCGAGGGCGTATAGTGGGTTTTTTACCAAAGTATTAAGTGGAGAGAAAAATATTTTCACTCCTTTTCTTCTTCCACTTGAAAATTTGATCTATAAGCTGTGTGGGATTAATCCTCACCTAGCAATGAATTGGAAAAAGTACGCTTACTCATTACTTTTATTCAATCTTTTTGGCATAGTACTTGTTTTGGTGGTGCTTCTTACACAGCATCTTTTACCTCTCAATCCTCAAGGACTTCCCTCTTTGCCTTTTGATTTGGCGTTTAATACGGCTATTAGTTTTGTGACCAATACCAATTGGCAAAATTATAGTGGAGAGAGCACCATGAGTTATTTCTCTCAAATGTTTGCCCTTAGTGTTCAAAATTTTCTCTCAGCATCAACGGGTATCGCGGTGGCAACTGCTTTAATTCGAGGTATTATTCAAAAAGAAAGTGAAACGATTGGTAATTTTTGGGCAGACATGGTTCGTATTACACTGTATGTGTTAGTGCCGATTTGTCTTGTTTTTGCCTTGTTTTTAGTCTCACAAGGCGTGATTCAAAACTTTTCTCCTTACATACAGGCTGTGACGCTAGAAGGTATGGAACAAACTATTTCTATGGGACCTGTGGCATCGCAAGAAGCTATCAAGTTGATAGGAACTAATGGTGGAGGCTTTTTCAATGCCAATTCTGCGCATCCTTTTGAAAATCCTACTGCCATGACAAACTTTACAGAGGTTTTATCCATTCTCTTTTTATCAACATCGCTTCTTTTTGTATATGGAAAAATGAGTAAAAAAAGTGGTGAGGGTAGGTCTATTTTGATT
>JAQWCT010000118.1 GCA_028705785.1 Sulfurospirillaceae bacterium
CTAGCAACCAGTGCTAAAACCTATACGATTTTAACGATTGGCGATGGACTCGTTGCGCAAATTCCGGCACTGATAAGTTCTACAGCAACAGGTATTATTATTACGCGTGCCAATAAAGGTGAAGAAAACTTCACCGACGGTGCGATGGACCAGCTTTTTGGCGAGTACAAAACACTCCTTATCGTAGGATTTATTTTAGTTTTATTTGGACTAGTACCTGGACTTCCTACTTTTTCATTGATGTTTGTCGGTGCATTATTTTTAGGACTTGGTTATCTTGTCAAACAAACCAACGACGGTAGTTTCTCTTTCCAAAAACTTTTTTCAACCACACCTGCTGCCATGCAAAAAGCCAAACAAGATGCACAAGTGAAATCACAAAGTGAGCAAGCACCCAAAAAGAGTCCAGATGAGCTCAAAAAAGAAGAAGAAACAACCCTTAACGATATTTTAAAATTAGAGATTTTGGAATTAGATTTAGGCTACCAACTTATCAAACTAGCTGATCCTGCTCAAGGTGGAGATTTACTTGATAGGGTCAAAAGTATGCGAAGAAAAATCGCTACAGACTTTGGTTATCTCATTCCCCAAGTGCGAATTCGTGACAATCTTCATCTTAATCCCAACCATTATCAATTGCTTTTAAAAGGTATTGAAATAGGCAATGGCGAAATCTATCCTGATAAATTTTTAGCCATGGACAGTGGTTTGGCGATAGAAAAAATCCAAGGTATTCCTACCAAAGAGCCTGCTTTTGGGCTTGATGCACTTTGGATTGATGCGAGAGATAAAGAAGATGCTATCATCAAAGGATATACCGCGGTTGATCCAGCAACGGTTATTTCAACCCATCTAAGTGAGCTCATCAAAAAATATTCCGAAGAACTCCTCACAAGACAAGAAGTACAAAGCTTGGTGGATAAGCTTCAAAAAGATTATCCTGTTGTCGTAGCAGATTGTCTCAAAGTTGCTAATGTTGGATTGATTCAAAAAGTTTTAAAGGCTCTCTTACATGAGAAAATTCCTATCAAAGACCTTTTAACCATTTTGGAAACCATTAGCGATATTGCAGAAATCACACGAAATGTCTCGATTATTGTTGAACAAGTGAGAGCTAAGCTTTCTCGTGCCATTACCAAACTGTATAAAGATGAAAATGGTGTCTTAAAACTCTTAACATTCAACTCAGGAACGGAACAAAAGCTTCTTGATGCACTTAGAGAAAGGGATGGCGTAAGAGACCTTATCTTAAACATCGGACAAATCAACACCCTTGTTCAAGTCACCAGTGATGAGGCGGCAAAGCTTTTACACAAAGGCATCGCACCTGTAGTACTTATCGTTGACCCACTCCTTCGAAAATCACTTTCTGATATTTTTGAAAAATTTGGGCTTGATGTGGTGGTACTTTCTCATGCTGAAATCGATTCAAGTTCTAAATTTGAAGTTATGGGTACGATTGAGATAGAAAAACTCTAAAAACTATTTACATGTAAGGAAATAAATGAACTATAAAATGCACCATCTTTCACATACTGATTTGGATGGCTACAGCTGTCAAATGGTCAGTGCGCACTATTTTGAATCAATTGATTTTTACAATTCAAATTATGGGAAAGAAATTAACGAATGTTTTAACCAAATCTTAGACAATATCCAAAATTCTTCTCTTCTCAAACATGTCATTCTTATCACCGACCTCAATCTTACGATGGAACAAGCCAAAGAATTTGAATCAAAAGTCAACATTTGTGACAAGGAAGTTATGCTTTTATTGCTTGATCACCATAAAACAGGACAAGAGTGTGCAGATGCTTTTGAGTGGTACGCTTTAGATTCTAGCAGATGCGCAACTAAAATCACTTATGACTTTTTTGCTGCTATTTTTGAAGCTGACGAAAAGCTTGGAAAGTTTGTTGATGTGGTCAATGCTGTTGATATTTGGCTCGAAGATAAGCCCGAATTTGAATTGGGTAAAGTCTGTATGGGACTGGTTAGTGGTGCAAGAGAAGTGAACAAAATAATGTTTCCTAATGAAAATACCAAGTACATCTTTTCACTCCTTCAACAAGCTCAAGAATTCTTTACATGTAAGGATGCACCTATCGTTTTAGATGACAACACCCATGCTATCAAAAAGAAGTTTTTTAAACACACAAAAAACGATACACTCAGTAACCTTGTGTCCAAATATAATGTCGATTTACTCACGCAAAACAAAGATAAAATGCAAATTTCTTACAAAGATTATAAAGGTATTCTCACCTATAACATTGGTAATGTCTCCGTCATTGGCAATGATTTTCTCAACGCCAACCCAGATTTTGATTTTTTCATGGATGTGACCTCGAAAAAAACGATTAGTCTTCGTTCAAATGGTAAAGTGGATGTCAGCAAAATCGCCGCACAAATCGGCAATGGCGGAGGACATCACAATGCAAGTGGTGGACTTCTCAGCAACTTCAAAGATGCTTTCATCTATGATAATATCAAGAATCAAGTCATAACCATTATGGCAAACAAAGGATAATCAATGACCCCAGAAAAACTTCATGTTGAGCTTGAAAAAGCCGAGGTTGAGATAGAAGAATTAGCGATGCAACTCGCTGATATGTTAGGTGTGGCACTCTTTTTTGCAGGTGTAAGAAGAGAAGATATCCCTAAAGCTGTCGATATGTATCTTCAAGGCTTAGATGAGGTCTTTGACGATGACGAAGAAGAAGGCGAGATGGGATTTGAAGAAGTGATTCAAGTCATTGAGCACATTCAGAAAAAACATCCAAAACTTTTTCATAAATAAGAAAAGGGGTAACTAAACCCTTTTCTTGGCTATAAAAGTTGCAAAATTTCCCCATTTAAAAATGGTTTCTATCGTTTGAAAACCCACACTTCTTAGCATTGCCCTATTTTCCTCTTCGGTGTAAGGAATCAATACATTTTCCAACGCTTCTCGCTTTTGTGCAATCTCAAAATCACTATAACCTTGAGTGCGTTTAAAATCATAATAAAGATCTATCATCTGTTTATTGAGCACTTTATCTTCAAATACAATTTTCTCACTAAAGATAAAAAGCCCATCATCGTTTAGACCATCATAGATTTTTTGCACAAAAGAAGCTCGCTGAAGTGGGCGGATGAATTGCAACATATAATTAGCAATAATAACATCTTCATTTTCCAATATTGCTTGGGTAATATCTTCATTTACAAGCTCAATTTGAGCACCATAAGCTTGTGCTTTTTGGCGTGCAAGATGCAACATTGCCTCCGCATTATCTACCCCTTTGAGGCGATATGTTTTGCGGCTTTTTTTATCCAAAGACAAGAGTGTGTTGGCGGTTGAACATCCTAAATCTACGATTTTAGCATCCACTTTAGTGTGCGTGTAAATAACATTACATGTAAGCTCTATCACCTCTTTATAAAAAGGAATTGAGCGTTCTAGCATATCATCAAAAACAGCCGCGACATCCTCGTCGAACTCAAATTGTTTGGTAATGGGTTTGGTAAAGACTTTATCCATCAAATTGTAACCTATTATGTAAAATTTCGATGATTATAACAAAACATCATTAATTATTAAGCATATAGTGCTTATACTAATGCAACTCTAAAAAAAGGCCTTTACTGATGAATCAAAGACTTGAAGAACTCACCGATGCGACCATTAAAGAGATACGAAAGTTAGAGATTGTTTTACCAGAAATCTATAAAGATATTTTTTATACCAAAGCCAATGAAATGCAAATTGTCATTAGTGAAAATGATAAAGAAATGGCGATGATTTCTGCTTTAAAAAAGATACAAACCATCAAAGATGCCACTGAAAAATCAACTTCTATTCTCCATGAAAATGTTTCCAATGCAAAAGTAGCTATTGCCAATAAAGACAATGCCGCCCTTGAAATCATCGAAAACAACATGATAGACCTCGAGAAAAAAATCTCTTTGCTTCAACAAGAACTTTACCTTGATGAACTTACGCACCTTTATAATCGAAGATGGCTTTTTGAAAAATACCTCGAAAATGATATTTTTTTAGAAAGTGGTGTTTTTGCTTTTATCGATATCAATAATTTTAAACATATCAATGATACTTATGGTCATATGGTGGGTGATAAAGTACTTAACTTATTAGGAAAAGTACTCAAACGCATCGATAATACTTCTGCCATACGATTTGCAGGAGATGAATTTATCATCATTTCAAAGGCGCATAAAGAAAAGGAATTGGAAAAAGTTTTACACACAGTAAACTCCAATTTAAAATCAACCAATCTCAAACACCAAGACAAAGTTTTCACGGTTGATTTTGCTTTTGGTATTACAAAATTTTCTAAATCTAGCTCATTTAAAAAGATTTTAGAAGTTGCCGACAAAAAAATGTATGACAATAAAAAGTCTATACAGTAGCACTCAACTTTTCTCTAGCCAACACAATATCCTCAGAAATTTGTGCCTTTAGTGCACTCAAACTTTCAAATTTTTTATTTTCCCTTAGGTAAGAGACAAAAAATAGTTCGACTGAACCACTAACTACTTCTATTTCTTCTCCCAAGATATGTGTCTCAACTGAAAATTCACCATCTGTACTGACTCTTTTTCCAATAAATGAAATTGAATCGTAAGTGATTTTTCCAATTCTTGTACGAGAGGCATAAACACCCTCTTTAGGAATAAGATATTCTAATACTCTCAGATTAAGGGTAGGAACAAGCTCTGTTTTACCTAAGCCCTGCCCTTTAATAATATCTCCACTAATCGCATATTCTCTTCCCAAAAAGCGATTGGCTTCGATGATTTTCCCTTCTTTTAAAAAATCTCGAATGGTGCTTGAATGTATCGATACACCTTCAAAAGTAAACTCATCAACGACTTCAACAACACCATCAAAAAGCGCTTTGAGATCACTAATATTACAAGAACGGCGATGTCCAAAATGAAAATCATACCCCACAACAATCTTTTTAAGATGGATAAACTCTTTTTTCAAAAGTGCAACAAATTCTGCACCACTGAGATTTTTAACTTTTAAAAAATGATAAAACATACAAGGATATCCAGCTACTTCACTGCGTTTGATACCCGGAGTCAAGTTGGCTTGGTCTTTATCAATAACAAAAAGAGCACCATGTTGACCAAGTTTATCGATCAGTTGGCGGTGTCCAAGGTGAATCCCATCGAAACTTCCAATGGCAATTGTCTCAACACTATCTTTTTTCAAAATAGTAGAATGTTTCAGCATTCCCTTCTTTTCCTTTGAGTAAAGATTCGTTTTTTTCGATTAAATTCCAGTTTAATTTCACCGCTTCGGCTTCAAATTTTTGTTGCGCTCTTAAAATGGCCGCACCATCTTTTACCACACCTTTGGTTGTGCGCTTTACATCTTTCCCGACTTCAAATTGAGGTTTAAAAAGGATGATAATCTGCCCATGAGCAAGCCTATCAATATCGGGTAGTAGCTGCGAAACCCCGATAAAAGAGACATCACAAGTCACCAAATCAAAAGTCTGCTCTGGCTTAAAGGCTCTTATATCTGTATTTTCAAAAAGTTTTATTCGCTCATTATCCCGAAGGCTTACATGTAACTGCTCACTGCCAACATCCACCGCAGTAACACTCTTTGCGCCCTCTTCTAACAAAACTTGAACAAAACCACCTGTGCTACTTCCAATATCAAGGCAGGATTTATCCTTTACATGTAAAGAAAAAACCTCGCCTAAAAAGCCTTTGAGTTTCAAACCACTCCGGCTTACATACTGCGATATTTGTTTGACAAAAACTCTATCACTTTGTTCAACGGCATAAGAAGTTTTTCGTTCACTCACGCCATTGACAAACACACTTCCCTCTTTGATAAGCTCTGAAGCCTTATTGCGGCTTTGCGCAAACCCTTTTTCGAAGATATAGGCATCTAATCTCATGGTAACATCTTTTCAAGCTCTATGACACTTAGTGTCGTAACACCAAGTTCAATCGCTTTATCTAATTTGCTTCCTGCATCTTCACCATAAATCACAAAATCTGTCTTTTTAGACACACTTCCACTCACTTTTGCACCCAATCTCTCAAGCATACTTTTTACCTCATCTCTTGATTTTGACATAGCTCCAGTTAATACAACTGTTTTGCCACTAAAGGCTGAGTCTATAATATCTATTTTTTCTTCTACACTTGGGTTAAGAACGCTCATCAAGTCCTCAACTTTTACACTATTAACATGAATAAATTCTAACAAACTCTTCGCCATCTCCTCGCCAAAACCCTCAATGGCAATGACATCCTCTAAGCTTACATGTAACCACTCAAGCCCAAATTGATGCGCTAATTTTTTCGCAGCAACTTCGCCGATATGTTCTATCCCCAAAGCGTTAATAAAGCGCTCTAGTGAGACTCCCTTGCTCTTTTCTATTGACTCCAATAGGTTGAGTGCCTTTTTCTCTTTAAAGCCCTCAAGGCTCAGTAATTGCTCCAAAGTTAAATTATACAAATCCCTTACATGTAAGATAAGTTTTTGCGCATAGAGTTGTTCGACTATCTTATCGCCTAACCCGTCAATATTCAGACATTTTTTTGAAGCAAAATGGGTGATAGCATTGACCACTCTTGCATCACAGTCCAAATTTTGACATTTAATCAAAGCGCCCTCATCTAAAAGTTCACCTTGGCAAATAGGGCAAATAGTCGGTCTTTGTACCGCTTTTTCCTCTCCACTTCGTCTATCCACTAAAACTTTGATGATTTTAGGAATGACATCACCACTACGAATGATAATCACGCTATCACCAATGCGAATATCTTTGCGCTCTATCTCATCAAAATTATGAAGCGTAGCGCGTTCCACAACAACCCCTGCAACATTGACAGCTTCAACCTCAGCCACAGGTGTCACCACACCCGTTCGCCCGATTTGAAGCGTAATGTCTTTAATGCGTGTTACTTTTTCAATAGCAGGAAATTTAAAAGCCACCATCCATCTAGGATTTTTAACCGTGTAACCCAGTTCCTCTTGAAGCGGTATATCATCTATTTTAACGACCATACCATCCATCATCATCTCAATTTCATCACGCTTGGCAATGAGTTCATCGTAGAGTTCATGCACTGCTTTTATATCTTTAGTAACGACTATCTTTGGCGGTTTTAAAAACCCTAAATCATAAATAAACGCCATTTTTTGGCTTAAAAAACTCTCACTCAAACTATTTTGACCCAATCCCCAAGGGTAAAACATCAACTTTCTTTTGGCAGTAATCGCAGTATCAAGCTGTCTTAAACTCCCAGAAGCAGCATTGCGAGGATTGGCAAAGAGCGCTTCTCCCTCATTCAATCGTTCCTCATTGAGTTTTTCAAAATCTTTTTTGCGAATAACGACTTCGCCACGAATTTCTATAGGCTCTTTATAGGCAATAAAAAGAGGGATGGAACTTATGGTTTTGATATTTTCCGTAACATCCTCACCCACACTACCATCACCCCTCGTAATAGCTTGTTTGAGTTTGCCCTCTTCATAGATAAGATTTAAACTTGCACCATCAAATTTAGGCTCACAATAAAAAGTAAAATCTTCTTTGGTTTTTTTAACCCGTTGTATCCATTCATCTAAGTCGTCTTCATTGAAAACATCTTCCATACTCCACATTCTAGCAAGGTGGCTTGCTTTTTCAAAACCTTCTAGTACAATGCCACCGACTCTTTTAGTGGGGCTTTGTTCATCTACAAGCGAAGGATTTTGTTGCTCATAGTATAAAACTTCATGGTAAAGTGTATCGTACTCTTCATCACTAGCCACGGGAGCATCATCAACATAATACGCCCTAGCCCACGCCTTTAAAATGGCTATTTTTTCAAGATAAGTTTCATGTGTCATGATAGGTAGCTGCTATAAATTAATTTTAAAAGAGTAAGTCCCACCATCAAAAGGAAAAATCCTCTAATGAAGCCCACTTCTTTTTTAATGACCATATTTGAGCCTATGTTTGCCCCGATGATTTGCCCTAATCCCATCGTTAAGCCAACGAGAAAAAGAACATTACCACTCCATAAAAAAACCGCTAATGAAACGATATTGCTCGTAAAATTCATCACTTTGGTTTGTGCCGTTGCTTTTTTTAGATTAAGCCCCAACAATCCTACTAAGGCTATCGTCCAAAAGGTGCCAGTTCCGGGGCCAAAAAAACCATCA
>JAQWCT010000119.1 GCA_028705785.1 Sulfurospirillaceae bacterium
GTAAAGGCTAAAAGCCATAAAATTTTTTTAAACATGTATCTCCTTTAACGATTCTAAAACAAGTTCTTTGGGGACATTATCACTGATGAGATGTCCACCAATACCTTTAGCTAAGATAAATTTTATTTTGGCGTGGGCACTTTTTTTATCTAAGAAAAAGGCATCATAAAATGCTTCCACACAAGGGATAGCATAAGCGGTCGGTAGAGCGTATCTTTCCAGCAAAGTTTGAATGCGTTTAGCCTCTTCCAGACTTAAAAGACCTAATTTACACGCTAACTTGTTTGCCATAACCATACCGATAGCGACGGCTTCACCGTGTAGGTAAGTCGTGTATTTTGTTTGATTTTCGATAACATGGGCAAAAGTATGACCATAGTTTAAAACAGCACGAATACCCTCTTCTCGCTCGTCCATTGAGACAACGCGAGCTTTAGTTTCGATACTTTTAGCAATAGCCATTTTAAGATTTTCATCAACGCTGAGGTCATGCGTTTCTAGCCATTGGAAAAAATCTTTATCAAAAGTAACTGCCATTTTGATGATTTCGGCGACGCCTGCGCTAAATTCTCTTGGTGGTAAAGTCTTTAAAAAGGTTGTTTCACAGTAAACGGCTTGGGGTTGCCAAAATGAGCCGATAAGGTTTTTGCCATACGCATTATTGATACCTGTTTTTCCACCCACACTAGCATCGACTTGGGAAAGGAGTGTTGTGGGGACTTGGATAAAGTTGATACCTCGTTGATAGATAGATGCGGCAAAGCCTGTCATATCGCCGATAACACCGCCACCAAAAGCAATCAAGAGAGATTTTCTATCGAGCCTATGTTCAAAACATGCTTCGAGGATTTGTGAAAGTGTCTCAAAATTTTTGTATGACTCTCCATCGGGTAAGGCAACGACAAAACACTCGTTAGTTTTCAAAGCAGTAAGAAGTGTCTGTAAATGCAGTTTTTGAACCGTTGTATTGGTAACAATAAGCACTTTTGTGTTCAATGTTAGTTGTGTAAGTTCATCAATATACACACTGTAATCTTGTGAAGTTGTTTGGGTAAAAATGACATCTATTTTCATGTTAATCGCTCACTGGGATGAAAAGTTGGTAGTTATTTGAGAGTTTGAAGTGTAGCTTTTCCATATCAGTTGAAAAGATAGACCAAAGATTTGACTCTAAAACTTTTTTACTAAAAGGGAGAAATTGCAAAATGTCTTTTTTATTTTTGAGTTTTAAAAGAGGATTTTTCTCACTCTCAATGACAGTGACTTCTCTTCCAAAAAGTTTAGAGAGATTGTCAAAGTGTTCGATGATATTGTTTTTTTCTGTCTTTTTATCAGGGTCATAAGTATAAAGTTTAATGTCCAAAGAGAGTTGCTTGGCGACATCAAAGATAACCGAAGACTCTTTTTCGATTTCTTCTGCTTGGTTACTAAGAACGATACCTTCTTTTAAACTCGAAAAGCCACCCTTTCCCATCTTGAAGATAGGCAATTTTGTGTTAAAAAGAGTTCGTCTATTGTTGTGGAAAAACGCCTTCGAGACAACGATAAGACCTACATCAATTTTTTCGGTATCACTTCTAAGCACTTTTCTGGCATTGGTTTCAAAATAGTCTATCATGACATTGATATGTCCGTTGTTATAGCTCTTAATCTTCTCAAATGCTTTAGAATAAGTTGGGTTTATCACCTTTACATGTAACCGTTTGCTGTTGAGTTTAGAGTGCAGTAACAAAGCATCGTTGACTAAAACATCAATCTCTTTATCATTCATGCTCAGCATATCAACCAAACAATAAATGCTACTTCCAAAAGGAGACGGAAATTGCCCTAGCTCTTTTTTCACACTTTTAAAAACGCTTTGCAAAACTTTAGGGTCGCCAACAGTGAGTAACAAATCGTTAGGTAAAATCATCAATGTAGGGCGTGGTAAGATAAAGGTGTTGGCACGATAAATTGCAGCTATTCTCCATTTACTCTGCTCAATAGAAGCTAAATGACGATACACATAAGAGCTACCGATAGGAACGGAGACTTCCATCACTTCACCAATTCCCAAACCGATGTTTTGCGCGATGATGGGCACGCCAGGGAGATGGTCGACAAATCTTGAGGCGAGAATATCACGAGAGTTGAGCATCATCAAACGATTGTCATCGATTTTAAGATCCCATCTGTCCATCAAAACGATACGGACTTTGTTGTCGATTTGGCGGATATTTCGGTAAGTTGCCATCACATCAATTTCGTTGGAAAGAATCATCATAATTTGGAAAAAGTGCTCATTGAGAACAACAGAGAGTTTTTCAAAACTGGTAGGGTCAAATTCAAAAAATTTAAAATTTTCGGGTCTTTTTTTAGGGAGAGTTTCTTCTTTGTAGGTGATAATAGTGTAGCTATTTTCCCCAGCTTCACTCTCAATAACTCTTTCTAAAAATTGTTTCGCTAAAATACCATCAGCGATGATTAAAATTTTTTTCATACATTAACTCCCTAAAAACTAAAGAGGATAGTATAGCCAAAATGGAATTTCAAATAGATAAAAAGGATGGGGATGCTCGGGCATGTACCATCAAAACGGCTCACAGTACGATACAAACACCTGTGTTTATGCCAGTCGGAACGGTCGGAAGTGTTAAAAGTTTAGATGCCAAAGATATGAGCGAAGAACTAGGTGCAAAGATAATTTTAGGTAACACTTACCACCTTTATCTTCGCCCCAATGACCAAGTAATTAAGCATTTTGGTGGATTGCATGGATTTACAAAGTTTTCGAACAGTTTTTTAACCGATAGCGGTGGTTTTCAAGCGTTTAGCCTGAGTGATATTTCTAAAGCCGATGCCAATGGCATTACCTTTAAAAGCCATATCGATGGCTCTACGCATTATTTTACCCCTGAGAAAGTACTTGACATCCAGTATAACCTTAACTCCGATATTATGATGATTTTAGATGACCTTGTAGCCCTTCCTGCGACGAAAGAGCGCATTGCACTCTCCATCAAACGCACTACGGATTGGGCAAGACGGGCTATTGCTTATCATAAGCAAAAACAGTCTGAGGGTGTAGGCGTGCATCAAAATATCTTTGCTATCATTCAAGGTGGAACGGATAAGGAGTTTAGAACGATTAGTGCAAATGAGCTTTGTGAGCTTCCTTATGATGGTTTTGCGATTGGTGGATTAAGCGTGGGCGAAGCCAATGCGGATATGTACGAGACGGTTGCGCATACAACACCACTCATGCCCGAAAACAAACCGCGTTATTTGATGGGTGTGGGAACACCTGAGGATTTGGTGGAAAATGTCGAGCGAGGGGTTGATATGTTTGACTGCGTGATGCCTACACGCAACGCACGCAATGGCACATTGTTCACCTCTTTTGGCAAAATCAATATTAAAGCGGCACGATTTCAACTTGACACTGACCCCATTGACCCTGCTTGTGATTGCTTTACATGTAAGAACTATTCAAGGGGTTATTTGAGTCATTTGTTTAGAGCAAGAGAGCTAACTTACTTTAGGCTTGCTTCGTTACATAATTTGCATTATTACCTAGGACTTATGAAGCAGATGCGAGAGGCTATCTTAAAAAGTGAATTTGCTAACTTTAAAAAAGAATTTTACGCCAAGCGAGCCAAATAGTGCGTTACCATGTCGATGTGAAAGAGAATTTTGAGCGAAGTTTGCTCTTTTGGTTAGATAGATTTATCAAGTCTAAACTCACTTCCCTCTCAAATCGTCATGTCGATGAAAATGAAAAACTCTCCTTCATTATAGGGGCTTTAAATAAGGGCTCACAAACGATGGACGAGTTGAAAAATCTCTCCAAAGAAGCCCGGAATATAGGGCTTATCGGTGTCAATCTTTACATCAATCCTTTGGAAAAATTTTACCATCACATCGCACCTATGGGTCTAAAAAGCCTTAAAGAAATTGATGAAGAGTTGCTTAGCGAGTTTTTAGCTTCTCAAACAGGCTCACTCTCCGATGCGACCAAAAAAAATTATCGTATCGCTTTGGTCTCCTTTTTTAAATTTATCGATAAAAACAATGAAGATACTGTGGGTGGCAATGCCCATCAGTTTCGCATCGAGCTTAAAAACTGGGGTGGACTTGGAGGAAGTAAAGGTGAAAAACTTCCTGCGCATATGTACAAAGAAGAGTTGGGAAGATTTTTTAAAGCTATCGATGAGACAGAGTTCAAACCTTACGCACAAGCCAAAAATAGACTTTTGATTAAAATCATTTTATACAGTGGCATGAGGGTGAGCGAAGCGTTGGGGTTACGACCTAAAGACATCGTTAGAGATGGCGAATACATGGTCTTTCAGATACGCGGAAAAGGTAACAAGCCTCGTGTGGCGATGATAAAAAGTGTGCATCTTCAAGACGATTTTGATGAGTGGATGAGCTTTCGAAATGCTTCCATACCGCTTTTATTTCAAAGCCGAACAGGTAAGCCTTTGACGCAAGCTTATGTAAGTTACATCATGGAAAAAATGCTTCAAAAAGCAGGTATTCGTAAAGAAAAAAATGGTGCGCATATGTTGCGCCATACTTTTGCCACTTTGCTGTATCAAAAAAATAGAGATTTGATTTTGGTGCAAGAAGCCCTTGGGCACGCAGACTTGAACACTTCAAGGATTTACACGCATTTTGATAAAGAAAGACTTAAAGTCGCAGCTGACACAATGGATGGTATGAAATGAAATATTTATTTGATAAAGTAGACAGCTTTCACCTCTCCGATTTAAAAAACCCTACGCATCCCTCCATTTTTATCGAGGAAGAAACCTACGATATCCTCATTATTGCCCTCCCTAAACGCGATGAAAAACAAACGATAGTTTCGTATGCTTTTGTATTTGATGCACAGTCATATTATTATTTTGATAAAGAAAGTGGAGAGTTTGTTAATTTTGAGACGATGCAAAAAGTCTATGAATTTCTCAATGAAAAAACCAATCAAACGATGAAAATGGTCGCAAATATCCATGAAAGTATCGATGAAATGGAAGAGAAACTTTATGACAATGCCTATTCTTCACATTTTATGCATTATTGGCTCAAAAATAAAAAAGATCTCAGTCGCATTAATCGTATTTTAACATTGGGAGATGAGGTTTTGGGTTTATTTATTGAGCGATATCTTAAAGATGAGAACTTTTTGGACATACATTTTAGAGATATTCATGAGCACTTTTCTCGCACCAATCGCTCAGCTCTACTCGCTATCGACAAGCTCAATAACCTTTATAATTTTTACACCAGCAGAAACAATGAAAAAATGAACAAAACCATCTATCTTTTGACTATTTTCTCAGGAATTTTTTTACCATTGCATTTGATTGTGGGATATTTTGGGATGAATACACAAGGATTGCCCTTTGATGGGATTCCTTATGCAACCGGTTTAGTGAGTATTGTCATGGCAAGTTGTGCTTTTGGCATGACGATGGTGATTTTATTTTTTAAAAAACGACTTTAGCCTATGGCGTGTTTTTTAGGATAGTCAAAAAAGAGAATTTTACCACTCTCTTCACCAATATCTTTGAAGCTTTCTACCTCAAATTCGATACAGACAATGGCACAAGTAGGGATATTGCTCAATATCGCCCCACTAAGTCGCTCCCCCACTTCGGTAATCGTTGGGTTATGTGCGACGATAAAAATTTCGTCGTATTTGTCTTTGGTTTCATGAATGAGATTGAGGTATTGCTCATAAGAACTCTCATAAAGTTCTGGAACAAGTGTGAGTTTTTCTTTGTCAAATTTGATGATTTTGGCGATTTCTTTAGCTGTTTTATGCGCTCTTTTAGCAGGACTGGTATAAATTATCTTAGGTAAAACCTTAAACATCTTCAACCTACTTGCCATAAAAACCACATCTCTCTTACCCCTAGAATTCAGAGGTCTTGAAAAATCGTCCATAGTCTCATCATCCCAACTGGACTTTGCATGTCGTATCAAATATATTTTTTTCATCCATATCCCTCAAAGTTATTGTTTCATTATAACGAGATTATATGACATTAATATAAAAAATTCTCACTAGCCCAGTTTAAAACCAATCGCCTATTCACGGCAAAAAAAGGCAAATCTTCGTGCAACATGACTTCAAGGCGTTTGAGGGCATACTCGTCTAAACCTAATTCGTACGAAAGGCGATTCATCATCAACAGCATTTGTTTGGACGAAGTTTCATCAAATTTTTCGCTACTCTCTTCTTCAAAATATGTTTTTTCATCATAATATCGCTCATCATATCCATAGTCAAATTGTAAAAAATCTTCGTTTACATGTAAAGACATTTGTTCTCCTATTCTTTTAGACCCGTTTCTTCGCTCAATCGCTCTTTAGCCCATTTATGTTTGAGGCTATGAATGTAAACAATCAATACAAAAAAGAGAGCCGATGTTATTCCAAGTACTAATAACAACATCGTTTCAGTCGGATCTGTTTCAAGTAAAATCAATTTTCTTACCAAAACAACAAAAGAGACTTCAAGGAAAGTGATAGCATAATCAAATCCATCTTTGATAAATAAAGTTTTAGCAATTGCCAAAACAATCAGCGTAAATAAACCATCCGTTAAAATCATCTTAATCGAATTAAAGTCAAGCGCACCTTGCGATATGGTAAATGAAATCATCTTATGGGCAAGACTTATAAGGCATAATCCTAAATATAAAATCATAATAGAGATAAACAAATATCGCGCGATATTGAGAATTTTCAGTAAAAATCCCTCGTAGTTTACTTCTAAAAAGGTATCGAAAGCGGAAACTGTATTAAAAAAATTGACTTTTTTGTCACTCACTCTATTCTCCATCCGTATCATTTGCTTGAAATTTGATAAAAAAGCCTATAAGGCAGATTTACAAAGCGTGTAATTATAACAATATTTTGTTTGATTTGTTTTCCTGACTTTGTTATAAATAGGTAGTATAAGATAAAATATACACCAATAGCATTACAATTGAAGTATATTTGTGGTACAATTGTGGTACAAATATATAAGGAAAGACGATGAAAATACAAACAAGCGTCCGCGTTGACGAAGCATTTTACCGTGATGCTAAAAAAGTATTTGATGCTTTTGGTATGACTTTTGGTGATGCTGTCAATCTCTTTTTAGCCAAAGTTGCCATGGAAAAAAAGATACCTTTTGAGTTGACACTTCCAAGTGAGGAGCTGTTGAAAAAAGCTGAAACCACAGATAACCAAACCAATGCTTCTGCCCCTTCAAATGAGGATAAAGAGTTTAAAGAATTTATCTCATTAGCCTTCAACCCATAGCATAAGTCCTTACATGTAAGGATAAGAACAAGCAGGTTTACCCTAGTGTGATACAATGTAGACACTACCATTACGGTAAAAAGGGTCAACATGAAACAATCTTTAGAAGAATTTTTCAAGACCATCAGTGAAAGTACAGAAATTTAGGTTGAAAAAAGTTAAAAGTTTAGCTCCGACCCTTTTCTTTCTTGTAAAGATTTTGAAAATCTTCATAGCTCCCAATAAAGTTATGGTATTTATCCGATTTTATAATTTCATTATTGTAAACGATTACTCCATTGAACAATATAGCATTGCTTGATTTATCTTCTTTATCTATATATATATTTTCTAATTCTTCAGTTTGAGTATCATCGTAGATAAAATCTTCTGCCTTAGTATTTTTAAACTCATCATTTTCTTTTAAAGTTAGAAAGTATTTTGTATTATCAGTCAAAATTTTATTCATATAATTTTCTTTAATTTGAGTATTGTAAATTACAATCTCTTTATCCAAATACTTATACACATGTTTAACTAAAGGGTAGATATTAAAATCTGAGAGCATTCTATATAAGTTATAATCACAACTATCAATTTTTAAAACATGTCTTATAATATAAAGTTTTAAAACTCCATATGAAAACTCATAGATTTTTTGTTTTCTTGAAGTGTTTTTAAATATCTCTACATTTTTATCGAGTGGATGTCTTATTGAATTTCTAAATTTTGATAAGTATTCTGCTGTATTATTATCATTGTCAATTTTATGTTTTTTTAATTCAGGTTCTAACTTCTCTAATAGAAAATCTACTTTTTTATTAAGTGATTTAGATTTCTTTTTTATTTGTTTTGTTTGTTTACATTCACTGCAAATGCATTCTT
>JAQWCT010000120.1 GCA_028705785.1 Sulfurospirillaceae bacterium
AAAAATATGTCAAAAAAACTCGAAGAAAAAGCCAAGTCTATCGCAGAGATTTCGGCATCTGCACAAAATATCTATGAACATGTCAATGTCGTCAGTTCTAACTCTCAAGAAGCATCATCGTTTGCTAAAAGTTCTATGAGAGAAAGTCGTAAAAGCATCAACGAGCTCAATGAAATCATTCAAAAGATGAATAACATCAATATCCAAACGGCCGATGCCTCTTCTAAAGTCAATGACCTTAAAGCCAAATCGATTACGATTCAAAATGTCACTACTGTCATCGACGACATCGCTGACCAAACCAATCTTTTAGCGCTCAATGCCGCCATTGAAGCAGCTCGTGCAGGAGAACATGGTAGAGGCTTTGCCGTTGTTGCGGATGAAGTGAGAAGTTTGGCAGAGCGCACCTCAAAATCTACAGGAGAAGTTAACATCATCGTTAAACAAATCCAGCAAGATACCAATGATGTATTTTCGAGTATCGAAGCACTTCGTAGTGAAGTTGACAAAGCCACAGAAAAGGTCAAATTTGTCGGTGACGAGATTAAGCTTTTTATCAACAATGCCGAAAAAATCGAAGAACAAATTGCCAATATTGCACAGAGTTCTGACCACAATAGTGACCAACTTCTCACCATCAAAGAATCCATTTCTAAGATTAGTGACCAACTCGAATCTGGTACAAAAGAGATGCAACAGATTTCTGGTCAAACCCAAGCCATTATCAATGGCGCAGAAGTTGCCCATGAAAACCTCAGTGAATTTGCGATGGATGAGTATCATGAAAAAAGGTATGGTATTTGCAAAAATTCCAAAGAAGCGATTGAAAAAATATTTACCGATGCTATCGATAACGGTACGCTCTCCATTGAAGATATTTTTGATACCAATTTTAAACCTATCCCTAATACCAATCCTCAAAAGTTCACTACCCGATACGATACTTTCACCGATAAAATGCTTCCTCCTATCATCGATACCGTTATGAAAGAAAACACCAATGCCTTTTACAATGTTGCTATGCACAAATCAGGCTACATCTCAACACACATCGCAAGAGCTCCACTCACAGGTGATTATGATCGAGATCTTTTTGGTAATCGTACTAAGAGAATTTTTACTGATAGAGGTGTCAGAGGTGCTAACCATGAAAAACGCGTTTTACTTCAAACTTACAGAAGAGAAGATGGTGTGGTTATGCACGATATCTCCATGCCTATCTATGTCAAAGGAAAACACTGGGGTGGATACCGAATAGGCTATAAACCTAAAAATTAGACCCAAAAGAGAGAAAATACCAAAAGTGTTACAATTTTTCTCTCTTTTTTTGAAAATCTTCTCTTAAACTTCAATTTAGCTTAAAATAGCCTCAAATAGTATACTTTTATTCAAAATACTACATTATAAATTTAAATTATTCTTAATATATGTATTTTCATGCTCATTCTTTAAAGAAAATAAAGTGTAAAAAAGTTACTTTATGGATTTTTATCGAAATATTACAATATGTTTTATTTTATTTTAAGCAATATTTATTTATAATTCCAAAAATTAAAAGGAGCTAAAATGTTAAGAAAATTAAGTGTTTTAAAAGCTGGTATAGCGATTACTCTTGCAAATGCTGTCCTGTTCGCTATAGGCTTCGTGTATTTGATGCAAAATCAATCAATCTAGTCGTAGTTAAAAAAATTTAAAACTTAAACTGTGGAGAGTCACACTCTCCACTTAAATTATTCTTCTTTTCCCTCTTCGAGTATGCGCTTCATCTTTCGCTCCATTCTCTTTTCAAACGCCTCATTGGAAGGCGAATCTTCACATGAAAATTTTGCCTTTCCATACAGCACACACCCTTTATCTCCTGGGTCACACTCTTTTTTGATGATGTCACAAATGCCCTCAACATCATGAGGGCAAGACCAACCACCTTTATTCATTGCCGCAATCCTTACATGTAATGATGAACCAGCGTTGTGATGCCACCCACCACAAACTGAACTGCAATGGCTCCTACGATAAGCCCCATCAAACGGCTCACGATTTTTTGTCCCGTAATACCCAGATATTTTCTAATATAAATACTGTTTTTAAACGAAAGATAGACACACAGTGCAACAATAAGATAAGCAAGAACCAATGCAAACAATGAAGTAGCATCCATGCTTTGTCCGCGTAAAATGATGATGGTAGCAAAGATTCCTGGTCCAAAAGTGATAGGAATACCCAAAGGAATAACTGAAAACTCATCATTTTTGATAGCTTCTTCGCGTTCCTCTTCCGTTTGATTTTTAGACTCAATAGAGCCTTGTACCATTTTAATCGCCGTAAGAAGCAAGACGATACCACCCATGACTTTGAGTGAGTCTATCTCAATGCCAAAAAGATTGAGTAAAAAATTACCCGTTGCCAACACCACAAAAAAGGCAACAATGATGGTCATCGTCGCCTTAAATGCTATCTTATTAATAGCTTCTTTAGTTGTATTTTGAGGTAATAAAGAGAGCATAATAGCACTCACACCCAAAGGGTCAACGATTGCCATCATCGTAATGGTATGTTGAAGCAGTAAATTAAGAAATTCAACCATTAAAAATCAGTCTTTAAAACTGCACCACTACTTGCATTGGTCACAAGTAGTCTGTATTGTTTCAACCAACTACCTTTTATCTCTTTGACTTTAGGTTTAAATGCCGCCTTGCGTTTAGCTATCTCATCTGCGCTTAGTTCAACATCTATCGTATAAGCATCCACATCGATATGTATCGTATCGCCATCTTGAACTAGCCCTATCATACCACCCTCAGCCGCCTCAGGACTCACATGTCCTATGCTCAATCCTCTTGTCGCACCAGAAAAGCGCCCATCGGTAATCAGCGCCACATCAGCGCCCAAACCCATCCCCATAATCAAACTCGTAGGTGCTAACATCTCTTGCATACCAGGACCTCCACGAGGGCCTTCATAACGGATAACAACAACATCACCCTTTTTCACTTTGCCACCCATAATGCCTGCTAAAGATTCTTGTTGTGAGTCAAAACAAACTGCCTTACCTGTAAATTTACGCTCACCCGTGATGCCAGCGGTTTTAATAACACAGCCCTCTAATGCCAAGTTACCAAATAAAATCGCCAAGCCACCCACTTTTGAGTAAGGATTTTCAAGCGTATGGATAATAGTCTCATCTTTGATGTGAGCATCTTTGATACGCTCACCCACAGTTTCGCCCGTTACGGTCAAGTTATCAAGGAAAAGCGCACCATTGTCTCGTCGACTCATCTCTTTCATAACAGCACTCACGCCACCTGCACGATTGATGTCTTCCATATGAACAGTTGAAAGGGAAGGGGAGATTTTTGCGATATGCGAAACTTTTTTGCTGATTTCATTGATGTCTTTAATATTAAAGTCAACGCCTGCTTCTTTAGCAATAGCCAACATGTGAAGCACCGTATTTGAACTTCCGCCCATAGCCATATCCACAGCAAAAGCATTTCTAACCGCTTTTTCATTTAAAATATTTCTAAAGTTATACTTGCTATCCAAAGCGATTTCACATACTCGTTTTGCAGCAGCGCGAATCAGCACTTCTCGCTCAGGCGTCAATGCAGGAATAGTGCCATTGCCACTAAGCGCAATTCCCATCGCTTCCATGAGCGTATTCATACTATTTGCCGTAAACATACCCGAACATGAACCACCACTTGGACAAGCATTACACTCGATGTCTGTAAGTTCTGCTTCAGTGATATCACCTTTTTCAAACTTACCTACCGCTTCAAATGCTGTCGCTAAATCTATCGGAGCACCATCTTTCGTGTACCCTTTTTTCATCGGGCCACCGCTCACAAACACAGTTGGAACATTGACACGAAGTGCGCCCATTATCATACCGGGAACGATTTTATCGCAGTTTGGCATACAGATCATCGCATCAAGCTTGTGTGCATTCATCACCGTTTCGATAGAACTCGCGATAATTTCACGACTCGGCAAAGAGTACAGCATCCCATCATGTCCCATAGCGATTCCATCATCTACCCCAATCGTATTGAACTCAAAAGGGATACAACCGTTTTTACGAATCTCATCTTTCATGATTTTGCCATACTCTGCAAGAAAGAAATGTCCTGGAATAATGTCAATGTAAGAGTTCGCCACACCAATAAATGGCTTACTAAAATCTTCCGTTTGTACACCAGTTGCTCTAAATAAACTACGATGTGGAGCCCTATCAAACCCTTTTTTCACCTGATCACTACGCATCAAAAATTCCTTATATTTTTTGAGTGATTATAGCAAAACTAGTTTACATGTAAAGATAATTTGAAAAGAACTTTACTTTACCAAAAAAAACTGATATACTTTCAACTCTTTTTTAAATGCGGGAATAGCTCAGTGGTAGAGCACGACCTTGCCAAGGTCGGGGTCGCGAGTTCGAACCTCGTTTCCCGCTCCATTATTTTTAAAAAGAATGACAACGCGTTGCCCGGATGGCGAAACTGGTAGACGCAAGGGACTTAAAATCCCTCGCCCGTTTGGGTGTGCCGGTTCAAATCCGGCTCCGGGCACCACCACTACAAATAAGTAAAATGAGAGATTTTACCACGGAACGGCGATATGGCCAAGCGGTAAGGCACGAGCCTGCAAAGCTCCGATCCCCGGTTCAAATCCGGGTGTCGCCTCCAATTTTTACAATGCATTTTTTAGTCGGGAGATGGCAGAGCGGTTGAATGCACCGGTCTTGAAAACCGGCGAGGGTAATACCTCCGGGGGTTCGAATCCCCCTCTCCCGGCCACTATCTCAAAAATTCTCACATATAACTCACTATTTACACCAAACAAACCATCATGCCTCAATTCAGTATCTCAAATAACACTTTAGGTTATAATAAGCGTTATTCACTAAATTTAAGGATGCTTGATTGATATGAGAGTAATTCTATGAAAATTTTAGTTGTTGAGGATGACTCTAAAATTGCTTCTTTTTTGAAAAAGGGGCTTGAGGAAGAGTCGTTTTGTGTTGATGTCTGCAATAGTGGGGAAGAGGCTCTTTATTTGGTGGGGGTTAACCGATATGATATTATTATTTTAGATATTATGTTGCATGGCATGAATGGCGATGAAGCCTGTCGACGCATACGACATGAAAAAATCACCACGCCTATCCTTATGCTCACCGCCAAAAATGCTATTGATGATAAAGTAACCCTTTTAAATGCGGGTGCGAATGATTATCTCACTAAGCCTTTTAGTTTTGAAGAACTTTTAGCGCGTATTCGCGTGCAATTGCGCAAAAAAGAGCAAGTTGACAATATCCTTTATTGCGCTGATTTGGCTATCAACCTTAATACAAAAGAAGTCAATAGAGGTGGCGTTACTATCTCATTAACCTCTAAAGAGTATGCTCTCTTGGAGTATTTGGCGCGCAATCAAGGAATTTTAGTAGATGAGAGCAGGCTTCTTGAAACTATTTTTAGCTTTGAAAAAACAATCAATAGCAATATCCTCAATGTTTACATGTACAGACTTAGAAGCAAAATTGACAAGCATTATGCGCTTAAATTGATTAAAACTCATAGAAATCAAGGATTTATACTCAGTGATACATCTCACTAAAAACCTCAAATTTCGCCTTCTTCTTGGGCTTTTTGTCTTTTTATTTGTTATTTTTTATGGATTTGGGTATTTTTTAATTTCGACATTAAAAGATTCGTATCTTCAAAGTACCAAAGCTACACTGGGTGTTGTGATTAAAGATATAGCGCATGATTACACCAATCAAATTAGTGCTGATGCACTTATGGGGGATGTGAAAGAAGAGTTTGACCTTGAAACTTTATATGTTCAACTTAGCAGATGGGACAACAAAACTCATGCTATAGCACATATCAATACCTCTTTGGATTTGAACAATAAACCTCTACAAATAGATACAAGCACTTTAACTAGAATTTTAGAAGCGCCAAATTCAACGCTCTTTAGAACAGAAAAACATGCTAAAGGTACACTCCTTGTCGCACATCTTGTGCTGAATATGCAAGTAGATATGCCCATTATCTTATCGTGTGCCATACCTTATGAGTATCACACTCCTTATTTGAAAGCATTAAAACTATGGCTTTGGATGGGACTTGGGACATTGCTTATCTTGATGCTTTTGATGGTCTATTTTATTATATCTCGCTCTTTTTTAAGTGTTCAGCGCATCATTAATGAAGTACGCAGTATTGGCATCGAGGATAGTCAAAAGCGCCTTGCAAAAACTGAAGTTGCGAAAGAGATTGACAATCTCATCGATACCTTTAATGACCTTATATCACAACTCCAAAGTGCCTATGCACAGGTGAAAGCATTTGGTCAAAATGCTTCGCATGAACTCAAAACGCCCTTGACGATTATGCGTGGAGAGATTGAGATAGGGCTTAAAAAAGAACGCGCTGCCGAAGAATATCAGAGTATCCTCTCAACCATTCACGATGAAGTTATTGGCTTGCAAGAGGTCATTGAAAAGATTTTATTGTTATCGAGTGTGACCAAAAGTGAGGTACATGCCTCTTTTGAAACGCTTTATATTGACGAGATGTTACAAGAAGTGTTGGAAGAAAAAAGAGCTTTAGCTTTGAAGCAGGCAATATCTTTACATGTAAGCATTTTTGAGCCATTTACGCTTCAAGCAAACCCCGTTTTACTCAAAATTGTATTGAACAATCTTCTGGATAATGCCATCAAATATTCCCCTTATGGCGCAACGATTACGATAGCACTCAAAGAAGGAAGCTTGTGTATCGAAAATAGCGGTCAAGGCATTAGTGAAGCGGATATGCCCCATATTTTTGAACGATTTTACCGTGCCAAAGAGGTTAGACATCTCGCTGGGCATGGGCTAGGACTTTGCCTGGTAAAAGTCATTTTAGATGTGCACGACTTTAAGATTGAGGTCAAAAGTATCCAAAATCAAACAACGAGCTTTTGCATTTTCTTCTAAATTCATATTCTATTCATATTCATTTTTTATACTCTTATCCATAAATACACTTATGGATAAAGTACATGCTAACACGCTACATTTTTACTTCAAGCCAACGCTTGATTTTTTTACTTTCGTTTTTTATAACCCTTTTTTTTAACCAAACTTTTTTCGCAAAACTCTTTCAATTTGCATGGGCAGAGCAAAATTATACCGTTTTGCTCAGTGCTCCTTTAGTTTTGATTTTACTTTTTATGGCTATTTTGAACATTATATTGGCTTTAACCCATCGTTATACTTTCAAAAGTGTCATGATTCTTTTGTTATTTCTCTCCGCTAGTACCAGTTATTTTATTGATTCTTTTGGGACGATTATCGATAAAAACATGATTACCAATATGATACAAACTGACAGTGCTGAGGTCTTTGATTTAATGACTCCTAAACTTCTTTTTTATCTTTTGATAGGCGCTATTTTGCCCTCTTTACTGCTTCATCGTGCAAGGGTTGATTTTGATTCATACCGATTTGAAGTCATTCAAAAATGTTTGATGGCTATTCTTTTAGTAGGTGTCAGCGTTGCCCTTTATATGGGACTTAGTAAAGTGTATAGCTCTTTTTTTAGAAACCATCATGAGCTTAAAATGTACCTCAATCCTTACTATCCCATCACTTCATCTATCAAATTTATAACGGTCAACATGAAAGAGAAAAAAGTCTTAGCGCCCATTGGATTAGATGCCATTAAGCCAATGGATGAGCCTAAAAAACTGATGATTTTAGTGGTTGGAGAAACAGCGAGGGCTGAGAATTTTTCACTCAATGGTTATCAAACACAGACAAATCCTTTGCTTCAATCTCGCCAAGATATTGTCAATTTTTCCAATTTTTATTCCTGTGGCACAGCAACTGCGCTATCCATACCTTGTATGTTTTCTAAATTTTCACGCGAAGAGTTCAATGACGACAAATACGCTTATGAAAATCTTATCGATGTGGCACAAAGAGCAGGCGTGCGCGTTATATGGCGCGATAATAATTCTGGAGGTTCTAAAGGAATCGCCGATAGGGTCAAAGATGTGCGTTATTATGGGG
>JAQWCT010000121.1 GCA_028705785.1 Sulfurospirillaceae bacterium
AAAGACACTCTCTCCTAAGGATGCGGTGATGTCATTTCCTTTTTTTTCAACGAAAGCTTTTATTTTTGGGCTACGGTAACGCACTTTAACGAAGTAGTCGCCATCTTTAAAATCCTCTCCTAGTGAGAAGTTTTGCGCTTTGACAACCCTACAAGAGAGTTCCTCTTTTTTGCCTGCGACGATAGTGTTGCTTTTGACATCTAATGAGAGTACAAAGTGTGGGTCATGTGCTCCATCGATGGTAAGCCCTTTGCGCTTGCCGATGGTGTAGTGCATATAGCCTTTATGTTCACCGATGATGTTGCCTTTAGTATCTTTAACGACCCCTTTTTGGTCAACATTCACATGTCGTTTTAAAATATCGATATAACTTTTTTCCACAAAACAAATCTCTTGAGACTCTTTATAGGTTTCCAAACTCCCAAGCCAAGGCAATTTTTCAAAAGCCAAGGGTTTGATATCGCTTTTGAGTAAATCACCCAATGGAAAGATGATTTTGGCTATGACTTCAGGTTTGAGTCCAAAAAGAAAATAACTTTGGTCTTTAGACATATCAAAAGCTTCCCCAATATGTCCATTTTTAATGCGTGCATAATGCCCTGTGGCGATTTTATCGCATCCTAGTTCCATCGCTTTGTCAAAGGCAAAACCAAACTTCATTTTAGGATTACAAAAAGCACATGGGTTTGGCGTGATGCCCTCTTTGTAGGAGTTGACGAAGTAGTCATAGACATGCTCTTTAAAAAGTGTTTTAGCATCTACGATATGCACGGGTATATCCAAATTCTTACCCACTTTTTTAACATTTTCGATATTGATAGCGTGTTTAGCCTCATCATCATGAAGTTTAAGATACATTCCTATAACTTCATAACCTTCCTCTTTTAACAAGTAGGTAGAGTAACTAGAATCCACCCCACCGCTGAGTAAAACAGCGACTTTTGTTTTTTTTAACATAATGCATTCTCCAAATCTTCTATTAAATCTTCGCTATCTTCGATGCCCACAGAAAGGCGAATCATTCCCTCATGAAGGAGATACTCTTTTTTGGCTTCATCGCTAAATTCTGCATAAATGGTATGGTATGGCGCGATGGCAAGGGACTTGTTATCTTGGATATTGGTTCCTCTTTTGATAAGTTTAAGTTGGTTGAGTACGCTATATGCTGAGGCTTTATCTTCCATGGTAAAAGTCAAAATGGCACCGCCCAAACTAAACTGTTTAGAAGCTACTTCATAAGCGCTACTTATTTCTAAAAGAGGATAGTTGACAGAGACAACGCCCTTTTTGGTTTGAAGAAACTGAGCCAGTTTAAGGGCGTTTTCACAACTTTTTTTCACACGCAAATCCATCGTTTCAATACCTAATGAGAGCATATAGGCACTTTGTGGAGGAAGAGATGCACCAAGATTTCTAAAGGTCTCTTTTTTGAGTTTGGCTATAAAAGCATTAGGTCCAAATTTCTTGTAAAAATTGGCAATATTCGTACAATTTTTCCAATCATAATTACCCGTATCCAAAATCAATCCGCCCAGTACCGTGCCACCACCAGAGATATATTTGGTAGCCGAGATAATCTCGATGTCGATACCATGTTTTTTAGCATCAAAAAAGTTCCATGGGCTCATCGTTGTATCGACGATTAGAAGAACATTGTGTTGTTTTAAGACCGACGAAATGGCTAAAAAGTCAGGGACAATGAGTTGAGGATTGCTGATGCTTTCACAAAAAAACAGTTTAGTCTTCGCATCAATTTGCTTCTCAATCGCCGATAAATCATGCATATCGACATAGCGCACTTCTATCCCAAAATCAAGAAAAAATGTTTGAAAAAGGGAGAGTGAGTGCCCAAAAAGATAGTTTGTGGTGATGATATTATCACCCGTTTTAAGGAGTGCCAAAAGCGTATCGGCAATGGCTGCCATACCTGTAGCTGTGGCAACAACCCCAAAAGCATTAGAAATAGATTTTATCTTAAGTTCAAACTCTTCAACCGAAGGGTTTGAGGTTCGTGAATACATATGCCCCATTTTTTTGCCTGCAAAAACAGCCTCTAAATCTTCAGCATTCTCAAATTCAAAGGCAGCATTTTGGTAGATGGGACAACGCATTGCGCCGTGTTTATCTTTGTATCCCCATGTTGGATGCAGTGCTTTAGTTGTAAATCCCATCTTCAATTCCTTGTAAATTAATCAATTTTCCACGCTCGCAGGGCAACACATTTTCATGTGCAGCACACTCACCGATGATGAGTACTGCTGGTGTTTGGCATAATTGTGCCATTTTATCTAATTTTCCCACATTTCCAAGCACAACGCTTTGGTCTTCCATGTCAATTTTGGAGACAAAAGCAGCAGGAAGTGACGCATCAATCCCCGCTTTGGCGATAGCATCTTGAATTTTCCCTGCAAAACTATGTGCCATTAAAACGATAACAGTATGGCGAGGTTGTTTTAAAAATACAACCCAATCATCATTAAAAAGCGTCTCTTTAAGATGGGCAGAAACAATCGTCACACCCTTTGAAACATCACGAATCGTAGGCACAATTCCTGCAACACTACACGCTCTAAGGGCTGAGGTAATACCATTTATCACGACACAATCAATGCCATTTTTTGCCAAGATAGCTTTTTCTTCACCAAGTCGTCCAAATAAAGATGGGTCACCACCTTTAAGGCGACCAACAACCAATCCTTCCTTGGCATATTGCACTAAAAGAGCGTTGATTTCATCTTGGTTTTTACTGTGAAAACCCTTCTTTTTACTGACATCAAGAACCTTACATGTAAGGGGAATTAAGGCTCTAATCTCTTGTGAGACAAGGGCATCAACTAAGGCAACATCAAAAAGCTCAAAGCTTTCTAAGGCTCGCAAAGTAAGGTTTCCCACTGAACCTGTGCCACATCCTACTAAAAAGACTTTTCCCACGCCACTTTTGGCGATGGATTTGAGGCTTTCAAGGTCACGATTTTCTTTTTTGCGCTCATTTTTAAGGCGCTCTATCAAGGTGTCGAGATTTTTAGGCAAGATTTTTTCTATCTTATCACGAATGACTTGTGCCAAAGTGGGTGAACTTCCTGCACTACTGACGGCAACTTGTATGTCACCTCTTTGGGTAAGCGCACTAAAGTAAAAATCACAAAATTCAGGTCTATCCACCACATTTAAAAACAAAGATCGTTTTTTCTTAATCTCTAAAAGCACTTGTGTCACCGCATCATTGCCCGTCGCATCGATAATCATCTCGTAAGGGAGTGCGATTTCTTCGCTAAAGCTCCCTATTGTGATGGTTTTATCGTTAAAATAATCATCCAAAATTTCCTCAGCTAATACGGTAAATTCAAAGCCGACACTACTCAAGACTTTTGCCTTTTGTGCTGCTACTTTTCCAGCACCGATAAGCAGTGTTTTTTTCTGTGTCAGCGCAACACTTAAGCATTTCATTTTTTGATTATCCTTACACGCCATCCATTGCCTTCTTTGGTGGTTGAAGCAATGGTATGCCCTTCACCTTGAACAGATTTTGGAACATTATCGATAGGTGCGCCATCATCTAGGATGATTTCTAAGACTTCGCCACTTTTCATTTGTGCCAAATCCATTTTGGTTTTCACAAAGTTCATAGGACATGCCACACCACTATAATCTTTAAATCTGACAGCCTCCTCAGTTTTGCTTTCCACTACTTTAAGCTCTTTTTCTTTGGCAAATTTCAAAGTATTGTCCATGCTCTCATAAAGTTTGATGACTTCATGTGCCAACTCGATAGAGCGTTCATCCGCATCTCCCTCGAGAGGTAAACCAAACGATGCATTAAGAAGCGTTGTATCGACAAAGTGTTTTTTAAAGGCTTTTAACACACCTTCTTTATCCCTAGCATCTTCACCACGGGTGACCAATAACATCCTAGCACTGAGCAATCGAATGTTTTCAAAATCTTTTACTTCTGCTTCAAGTGCTATTTTGAGGGCTTTTTTATCTGCTTCGATAAGGTCATACATCCCAGCGCTACACTCGCCACTTCCTTTGCCTTTAAGTGAGAAAATATCATCACAACTATAATCAAAGTAAGGATTTTTGTCATCTTTGAAAGAGGGAACCGTGTTGTATTTTTTAGTTATCTCTTCGATAATGCCACGACCATCCGCATCAACCCAGTCTGCAAAAGCGTTAAAATTCTTTACATGTAAAACCCATGTGTGTAAGACTTCTTCTACGAAAGCGGGCACATGAAAGGCGGCTACATCGCCACATTTTTGAGCAAAAGAACTGCCATCTTCATGGATACGAGAACCTGCGATGATATTGTACGCAGGATACGAATAGCCCTCATTGCGTTGCACTTTTCCAAAAAATCCAAGGTCTGCGATTTGGTGTTTGCCACAACTGTTGGGGCATCCTGAGAAGTGGATTTTGAAGCCTTGAATGGCATCAAAGTTGGCGACAACTTTGGCAAGTCTTTTTTGGATAGCCTCAACTGCACCTCTTGGTCGAGTAATGCCGAGCTGACAAGTCGCCGCTCCCGTACATGCGACCATATCACCGATAACAGTTGGTCTTTTTGAGTCAACAGAGATGTTTTGGATAACATCATGGACTTGTACCATCTCCCCAGCAGTGAGGTTGCGAAGATAAAGATTTTGGTCTGCACTGAATCGTAAAACATCTTCTCCAAATGGAGCAAGTGCGTTGGCTAAAACTCTAGCATCTTCATAGCTGATATCTCCTAGATACATAGGAACTTTACAGCCATACAAGCCCTCTTGCTTTTGCGCATACACAAATCTATTCCACCAAGTTTGATACTTCTCTTCGATGACAAAATCTTTATCAAGGGTGACTTTTCGCTCTGTTGGTGTTTCAGGAATGCTGATTTCCCAGTTACCTTCTTTTTTAACTGCTTCTAGCTCTGCTTGCAAAAGAGTCAAAAACTGCGCTTCGCCCAACTCATCAAATAAAAATCTCAGCCTTGCCGCATGTTTGTTTTTACGGTTACCGTTTTTATCAAAGACTTGCTTGATGGCTTGTGAATATAAAAATATCTCGTTTTCAGGAATAAAGTCAGCTATCTTCGTGCCAATACGGGATTTTGCACCCATGCCACCTGCGACAAAAAGACTAAAGCCTCTTTTACCCTCCACAATTTTGGCGATAAAACCCACATCATGAATCGTCGCATAGCCTCTATCTGCACTTGAACCACTAAAAGTGATTTTAAATTTTCGTGGCAAGGCAAATGAATCTTTTTGGTCTAGCATTTTGGAAGTGAGTACCAAAGAGTAGGGTGAAACATCAAAGAGTTCATCTTTTGCCGTTCCTCCAAGGGGGTCTGAGGAGATATTGCGAACAGTATTGCCTCCCCCTCCTCGTCCACTAAGTCCTAAGGTATGAAGCTTTTCCATAATGACAACAATGTCTTCTATCTTGACATAGTGAAGCTGTGCGCCTGCGCGTGTAGTGATATGGATATTTTTATGCGCGTATTGTTCTGCCAAATCCGCAAGACCTAAGAGTTGCTCAGGATTAATCGCTCCACCGGCAAGTTTGATTCTGACCATATAAGTGTTGGGCTCTCGTTGCTCATACACACCAAAAGGAACACGCATTGTTTTGAAAGTTAAGCTATCAAGGGTGCCTGCTAAAAAATCTGCATGGTTTTTTTTAAATATTTCAAGGTCATCATGCACCAGTTTTGGAATTTCATATTTACTCATAAGTTATCTCCTCTTTTTCAACGATGCCGTTTTTAATTTTAAATGACTTCACATCAGGAGTTTCACCCGCTAAAGAGATGATGAGATAGCTAATGCTTGGGTCATATGCCAATTTTATATCTTCTTCCGAAGGACGAGCTGGTGTTTCAGGGTGGGAATGGTACGCTGCAAGAAGTCGCAAACCCTCTTTTTGTGTTTTTTTAAAAGCATCAAATTGTTCCTGTGGGTCAAAGCTAAAATGCTCAGCACTATTGTCAATATTTTTCATAGCAATAGCGTATTTTACCTCGCCATTGAGCCCTGCAAGGTATCCGCAAGCTTCAATAGGTGCATCTTTTAGGGCATGGGCAACGATGTCATCATAGACATTTTGAGGTATTTTTATCATCGCTTCATCTCACAAACCACCGCTTCGTAATCGCGAAGTTCTTTAATTCCCTCTCCACCACACACACGGCATTTTGGGTTTTTTTTGAAATTGATATTTCTAAAGCTCATGGCTTTTGCATCAAAACTTAGAAGACGGTTATACAAAGGCTCACCCACGCCCACGATGACTTTTAAAGCCTCCGTTGCTTGAATAGTTCCAAGCATCCCAGCAACCGCTCCTAAAATCCCCGCACTTGAACAAGTTGGTATAGCATTAGCAGGTGGAGGGCTATCAAATACACATGCATAACACGCACTCTCATGCGGTTTTATCGTCATCGTTTGTCCGCCAAATCTTAAAATACCACCATGAGAATAGGGCTTATTGGCGATGATACACGCATCGTTGATAAGAAACTTCGCTGAAAAATTATCAGTTCCATCGATAATAAAATCATAGCCTTTGACAATCTCTAAGATATTAGAAGCATCAAGCATTGTTTGATAAACGGTTACTTTGATGTTCGGGTTGATAGCTTCCATCTTTCGTTTGGCAGAGATGACTTTAGCCGTGCCCACTTCACTCGTCGTATGAATCACTTGTCGTTGCAAGTTACTCAAATCCACCACATCGCCATCGACGATACCTATCTCACCAACTCCTGCGGCGGCTAGATAAAGTGCCACTGGAGAGCCAAGCCCTCCAGCGCCTATGATAAGCACTTTGGAATTAAGGATTTTTTCTTGTCCTTCAATGCCGACATCTTCAAGGATAATGTGCCTAGAGTATCTCTCTAACTCTTCATCACTAAAATCTCTCACGCACCACCTCCCATGAAATATAAAAAGTTAATGTCATCACCTTCTTTGACAATAGTTGCTGCATACTCATCTTGTTTTAAAAATTCATCATTAAGCTGAACAGAAACCATCTCAGGCATCTCGACATTTTCAACAACTAATAACTCTGTGATACTAAGACCATCTCGTAATTCTTTGGCTTCGCCATTTATCGTAATTTTCATTTTTTTCCTTTTGTTTTAAATTAAAAGCACCAAAGGTGCGTGGGCATTCCGCCGAGGAAAACTCAGCGTTAGCGTAGCTTTTAGAGCTTTGCTTTAAAAGCGTGTGTAGAGTTCTTATAGAACTCTACGAATGGAACCTGTGTGGAAAATGTTTTTTTAAAAGGATAAATAACTCATCCTCAAAACTCGATTTTGGATCTTCTTCTGGCACATCAAAGATGTTTCCATCATAGGTATTTTCTGACCTAGTGCGACGATTTGAATAGGGTTCTAAGACCTCTGTGATGATGCCTCCCCCTGCGATGTCGTATTCGTCAACGATAACAAAGCGACCAAGCTTTTGGTTATCGATAAAATGCTCCATTGCCAAAGTATCGTGTGTTCTAAAGACCAAACACGCCGCTTCATGTCGTGCCACTTGAGGTTCTTCATCAAAATCAAGCGTATCGCCATCGATGACTCTTTTGATATCTTCAAGGTATAAATTGCTCTTAGCACTGCCTATTTTTATCTTGTAAACCTTGTTTTTTTGCAAAGGTTGTGCCCCTAGCCAAAAGATATTGGCTTCAAATCTATTAGAAATGCGAGGCGGTTTTTCAGAGGCTAATGCGACCACTTCTCCGTTTTTAACATAGATTTGCGTTTTAAGCGTAAAGCCTATCGCTTCACCTTCGCTAACACTCCCTTTTGTAGGTGTATTAAAACTCTCAATACTCGCCACTTGTGACTTTTTCATTGAGGGATAAAAGACAACTTCATCATCGACTTTTAATGCCCCATTGGTCACGGTTCCTGCATAAATTCTTCTATCATCACCATTGGCTGTAAACTTGTAAACATCTTGTAACGGCATTCTAAACGCATCTTCGCTATCACTA
>JAQWCT010000122.1 GCA_028705785.1 Sulfurospirillaceae bacterium
GATGTTTGGCTACTATGGGATAGAACTATTGATGAATCTTTTAATTGAGAGTGTATCTCATCCAAAGGATCTGCGCAAAATGATTGAAGCTTATGGACTGGTGGCATAAATGAGCAATCTGTTTGTGCACCTGCCGTCATTTGCAACCGATTACTCCGGCGCCGTGCATTGGTGGATGTCCGAGTGACGCACTTTCCTTATTTGGTTTTGAGATAGATAAAGTTTTAGAGAACATTGCTAAAAATGAAAATCCAAGCCTTACATGTAAGGAAAATCTCCCTTGTTTGGCTGCTTTTGGCGTGGATGACTGGGTAAGTCTTTTGCTTGAAAGCCAAAAAACCTTTACATGTAAGCTTTCCCCTTGTGCAAACTGTGAGATTAATAAAGATGTTCACATCAGTAGCGTGATTGAAAAACGATTGGATGAAGCCAATAGTATCGTTGAAGCATTTGGCGCATATCGTATCTTGAAAGATTTTCTTGGAGTGGAAAAAACTGCTTCAAGACGGGCTTTTTTTAACAAGTTTATACCAAGTACCAAAGAAGCCACGCAAGAGCAAAAATCACTTGAGAGAGTGAAAAAAGCGATAAAACCTTATCTCCCAGATATGACACAGACCAAAGTGGTAACACCTTTTTCATTGATACATCAAAAAGTTATTGACCAAAGTTGTACCAATTGTAAAGAGTGTGTACAGTTTTGCCCCACTAGGGCGCTCAGTTACAATGGAGATGGGACGAAGATTTTATTTCAGATGGGCAAGTGCATTGGGTGTGGGATTTGTGAAGATATTTGTAAACCTAAAGCAGTAAAGAGTACCTTTGCGCCGTTTGATTGGGTTGACTTTGCGTATGATAGGGCAAAAGTTCTTATCGAGCATGACTTACAAGTATGCCTTACATGTAAATGTGCTTTTTCTTATAAAGGCGGAGAAAAGGTCTGTGAGCGCTGTGCAACATTTGAAAAAGAACATGCGGAGATGTTTACTTTGGCGTCAGAAATCTCATAATTGTAAAATTTTATTAATAAGGCTTGACATTATTACTAATTAGTATTATAATTTCGGCAGAGGTGCAAAATGATAACAAAAGTGAAAAGCTACGGTGAACGAACAGACAAGAGTATGCAGACATGGATACAAATTGTTAGAGCGTTTAGTAAAATTCGTGCCAAAGAGTTGAAGTATATCAACGAGTGTGGTTTGAGCATGAATCAGTTTGAGGTTTTGGAAGTATTGTATCATCGAGGTGACTTGCAAGTGGGAGCTATTACAAAGCTTATCATGAGTACACCAGGAAATGTAACAGTAGTAGTTAGAAATCTCTCAAGAGATGGTTTGGTTGAAACCTTGCCTTCTGCGGAAGACAATCGTGTGCGCATCGTCTCGATTAGCGAAAAAGGAAAAGCGCTTATCGGAGGCATGTTTACACAACATGCGGCGCATCTTAAGAGTTATTTTGAGATGCTCAGCGACGATGAGATGGTGGTCTTATATGACCTATTGCGAAAATTGCATAAAGCACAATAAGCTTTTGCTCAAATATTACTAATTAGTAAAAAGGAAATGATATGAAAATTAAAACATTGTTAGCGAGTTCTTTGGTGGCGGCTTCGGCTCTTTTTGGTGGAAATTATGCGGTAGACCCAGCACATTCTAGTACAGATTTTAGCGTCAAGCACATGATGATTTCGACAGTTAAAGGAAACTTTGGTGCATTTAGCGGAAATTTTGAGTACGATGAAGCTACAAAACAGCTCAAATCATTGAGTGGAACGATAGAAGTTGCTTCTATCAACACAGGGATTAAAGACCGTGATGACCATTTGCGTTCAGCTGAGTTATTTGATGTTGCAAAATATCCTCAAATAGTGTTTACACTCGGTGAAGTCAAAGGCGATAAGGCTTATGGTACATTGAGCATTCATGGTGTGAGTAAGCCAGTTGTCTTGACTTATGAAAATGGTGGTGCCGTGACTGACCCATGGGGTAAAAAGCGTGTTGGATTAGGACTTAGTGGACAGATTAATCGCTCAGATTTTGGCATTACTTGGAACAAAGCATTGGAAGCTGGTGGTGTTGTTGTCGGAGAGAGCGTTAAGATAGATGTCGTTATCGAGGGTGTATTAAAACCCTAAGAAAGGAGTTTTTATGATAAAGCATATACCTTTTGAGAGCTTACATGTAAGCTCTCAGGGTTGGCTGGAGAGTCGGTTTCATTTTTCATTTGCGGAGTATCATAATCCACAAAATATGAACTTTGGGGTACTGCGCGTTATGAATGATGATGTCATAGCCCCACATATGGGCTTTGGTACGCATCCCCATCGTGATATGGAAATATTTACCTATGTGTTAGAGGGTGAATTGACCCATGAAGATAGTATGGGCAATAAAGAAACCTTACAAGCGGGTGATATTCAGTATCTCTCTGCTGGGACGGGAATTTACCATAGTGAAAAAAACGAGGGGGATACGCCAGTCCGCCTAATACAAACATGGATAGTGCCTCATACCAAAGGACTAACCCCTCGCTATGGTTCATATAAGAGAGATAAAGCGTTGCGCCATAATCAGTGGCAACATCTCTTTGGTGCGGATAATTCGGGAGCCGTAATTGGTTTGTATCAAGATGCCAATGTTTATGCGATAGAGCAAGATAAAGATGCAAAAAGTGAATTTAGCTTGGTAAATGGTCGTCAAGCGTATCTCAAAGTGATGGAGGGCAGTATCATTTTAAATGGTGTGTCTTTGGCTTTTGGGGATAGTGCTGAAATTACCCATGAGTCACTACTATCCATCAGTGCTTCTAACGATGCGCAGTTGTTACTTATTGAGATGGCTAGCATTCACAACTGATTAACACAAATCGTCTATAATTTCACACATAAATAGTGTAGGAGTTATAGATGATGCGTTTTCCCAAAAATATAGTGAGTGCTTTACTAACCGCCTTATTTGCCATTGTGGCAATCAGTGGGGTTTTGATGTTTTTCAAGATACGATTATTTTCTATGGAGGCACTGCATATTTGGCTTGGCCTTGCCTTTGTGATAATGGCAGTTTTGCACTTAGCTAAAAATTGGACTGCTTTTGGAACTTACTTTAAAAAAAAATCAACGCTTTTAGCCATTGGTGTAGTGTGTGTGGTTTGTGCGATATTTGTGGCTGTTCCACTCTTGGATACAACCGAAAAAGGTGTCAATCCTAAACAAAAAATCTTCTCTACTGTGATGAGTGCACCTTTATCGAATGTGGCACAGTTTTTTAATTTAGATGCTGACATGATGGTTGAAAACTTGCAGGAACAGCGTCAAATCATAGCAACAATCCAACAATCCATTGGTGAAATCTCAAAGTCTAGTGGAAAGTCTAGTGATGAAATTTTACAGATTATTTTGAGTACGCCAATAAGGCAATAGGTTGTACATAACTTTTACATAAGATTAAGTCAACTTGAAAAGATAATTAATTATAATATTTCTTTATTTTTTAAGTTTTGCTTGGAGGCATGGATGAATAGTGATGATACAATTTCTACCGATGTTCTAATCGTAGGGGCTGGTCCAGCAGGACTAAGCAGCGCGATACATTTAGCGGACGAGTTTCAAAAAAGTGGACAAAATAGACGCATTATGGTGATTGAAAAAGGCAATGCTGTTGGAGCGCATATTCTCTCAGGAGCCATTCTCAAAACCGATGCGTTGAAAGAATTACTCAGCGAAGAAGAATATACCAATCTTCCCTTTGATTGCGAAGTCTCCTCCGACAAAACTTTAAAACTTAGTGCCACAGGTGCTTTTGCACTCCCTTTTCATCCCCCAGTCATGGACAATATGGGCAATAAAATAACCTCTTTATGTCAAATCTGTCGATACCTTGCCACACTCGCAGAAGCTAGAGGGGTTGAAGTGTATGCAGGTTTTGCTGTCAATGAAATTTTATATGAAAACGATAAAGTGATTGGCGTTAAAACCATTGATACAGGTGTTAATTATCAAGGTGAAAAACAAAAAAATTATCAAAAAGGTACATCCGTTCTCGCCCGTATTGTGATATTGGCGGAGGGAACAAGAGGCACTTTGGCAAAACAGCTCAAAAGTAAGTTTGATTTACGAAAAGATGCTTTGCCTCAAGTCTATTCTTTAGGAATTAAAGAGCTGTGGAGTGTACCTGAGGGAAATATCAAAGAGGGTGCAGTCTATCATACTTTTGGCTATCCACTTGATGCAAACGAAGAGTTTGGCGGTGGATTTGTTTATGGTTTAAAGGACAACAAAGTCGCTCTTGGCTTTGCGGTGGGACTTGATTACGCAGATCCGAGTTTTGATACCCATGCGGCGATGCAAGTTTGGAAGCAACATCCTAGCATTGCTAAGTTTTTGAAAGATGGCACATTAATCGAGTTTGGCGCAAAGACGATACCTGAGGGTGGATGGAACTCGATGCCAAAGCCGTACACGGACAATGTACTTATCGTAGGAGATAGCGCTGGAATGGTGGCTATGCCTGCATTAAAAGGAGTACATTTAGCAGTCACTGCTGGAATGTGCGCGGCAAAAGCTGTTTCAAAAGCACTTTTAAATGATGATACCAGTGAAAAGAGTTTGTCCTATTATAAAGAACTTATCGACCAAAGCAGGATTTATAGCGAAATGTATCCTTATCGCAATTTTAGAGCGGTCATGACACAAGGGCTTTATGTGGGTGGACTTAAATTTGGTATCCAGCTTTTGACCAATGGGGCATGTTTGTTTACTCCAAAATTGGAACACGACAATGTCGCTTCCAAAAAAGTCAGTGAGTACACGGGCGTTCCTTTCAAAAAGCGCTTTGAAGATAAATTGACCTTTGATAAAAAGTTGACTTTTGACAAAGTAACGAGTGTTTTTTACTCAGGTACACATCATGATGAAGAACAACCTATCCATTTACATGTAAACGATATTGAAGATTTTAGTGAGGTGAATATCAAGCAATATGGTACTTCATGTCAATATTTTTGTCCCGCAGATGTGTATGAAGCGCATATCGATAAAGAGGGCAAGCGGAGTCTAAAAATTCATGCAGAAAACTGTGTGCATTGTAAAACATGTGATATTAAAGCGCCTAATAGCGCCATTACATGGATGACTCCTTACGGTGGCGATGGCCCTCAGTACCAAAATCTATAAAGGCACCTTGATGACAACTATTATTAGCTTAATGAAACAAGTCCCACTCCCTTCTCAAATGAGAATGGGCGAAGATGGACTGATGGATAGAACCAAAGCCAAGTCAATTATCAATGTTGATTGTTCATTTGCACTTGAAGCAGGATTGCAACTTAAAAGTATGATGAAAGGGGCAAAACTTATCGTCTGTTCGATGGGACCACCCTCTTTTGAACAATCGTTAAAAACAGCCATTTCTATGGGCTATGATGAAGCGTATTTGCTCTCCGATAGAAGACTCGGAGGTTCAGATACTTTTACCACCGGTTTTGCTCTTTCTCGGATGCTTAAGCATTTGGGGTTTGGAAAAGGATTGAACGAAGATTTTATCGTTGTTGCAGGTCGTCAAACCAGCGATGGTGACACTGCGCATGTTCCCTCTCAAGTAGCTGAAAACCTAGGCATTCCTCAAGCAACTTTCTTGGAAAATGTTGAATTCAAAAACTCCACGATTATCGCACGCCGTATTATCGAGGGAGGCTATCAAATGCTTAAACTCCCCATCCCTTGCACGCTTTCATTTACGCCAACAGGTATTCCTCCACGCCGTCCTACTTTAAGTGGAGCAGTGAAAGCAAGGAATACGCAAGTGACGGTATTTAATACAGACGATATCCATTTAGAGGATTCTCAAATTGGACTTTTGGGTTCTCCTACCATCGTGGCAAAAGTCAGTAGTATCCGCAGCGAGAGAGCGCCCATCATCATGAGTCAGGGGCATAGTGGTGAAGAGCTTGTAAAAGATTTGATGAAAAATATGAAATCGGGTAAAAATAGTCTCGAAGCTATCTCTAAAAAAGAAGCCAAAAAAGTTGAAATGCCCTCAGATTCCGAAAAGGTAGACTTTAGAAATGGGGCAAGCGGTATTTTAACATGGGCAGAAGTGGCAAATGGCAAGCTTTCACGACCATCATTAGAGCTATTAACGCCAGCGGTCAATTTAGCGCACTCTTTAGAAGAGGGAACGAAAGTTAGAACACTTTTGATAGGTTCAAATGTTCAAGAACTCGCCAAAGAGCTGATTTATCATGGAAGTGATGAGGTCATCATTGTTGATGATGCGAGGCTACAAGAATATAGAATCCTTCTTTTTTCTTCTATCTTTGCACAAGTCATTAAAGCGTATAAACCTGAAATTGCACTCTTCGCAGCAACAACAGCAGGAAGAGAACTCGCCCCTCGAATTGGTGTTAAAACCAAAAGTGGCGTAACGGCTGATTGTACAGCGCTTGAAATTGGCGAACATCGAGATAATAAGAAAAAGATTGTGTATGCACCCATCTTGGAATCGCGTAGACCAACTTATGGTGAATCCAAACTGGCTACCATTATTGGATTTGTCTGTCCTCAGATTTCAACGGCTCGTGCGGGAACTTTTGAAGTGCCTAAAAGAGATGAAGAAAAAGAGGGCTTGATAACGCCTTTTACGCCTGAATTAAATGAGCAAGATTTTGTGACCGAGATTTTAGAGACGCATCGAGGAGAGGGTGGACTTTCTAGCCTTTTTGAAGCCGATGTGATTGTTACAGGAGGCAGAGGCGCACTTAGCGATGATATGATACTTATTAAAGAGCTTGCATCAGCACTTAATACACAAGGTGTTAAGTGTGAATGGGCATCAAGTAGGCCAGTCGTAGACTTGGGCGTGTGCGAGTATGCAAGGCAGATAGGGCAGACGGGAAAAACTGTTCGACCAAAGGTTTATATCGCCGTAGGTGTTTCGGGAGCCATTCAGCATATTGTGGGTATGAAAGAGTCAGAGTCGATTATCGCCATCAATAAAAATGCCAAAGAGTCTATTTTTGCTAATGCCGATTTTGGCATTGTGGGTGAGTATGAGGATATACTTCCAGCATTAATTAAAGAAGTAAAAAACGGGTTCGTATTTGGACTGGATAAGGATAAGTAGCATGTTTGAAATAATGAAAAAAGAGTATCTTGCAAGCAATATTTTATCGATGGATATTAAAGCACCAAGATTAGCACAAAAAGCGATGCCCGGACAATTTTTGATTGTCAAAACGGATGAATTTGGTGAGAGAATTCCTTTGACTATTTGCGATTATGACAAAGAATTTGGAACGATTAATATTGTTTTTCAAGTGGTAGGTAAAAGTACCCAAGATATGGAAGTTCTCGAAGTAGGGGATTATTTTCAAGATGTCGTAGGTCCTTTGGGACAGATGAGTGAGTTTATCCACCAAGATATAGAAACCCTTAAAAAAGAACGATTTGTCTTTATCGCTGGAGGTGTTGGAACGGCTCCAGTCTATCCACAAGTGAAATGGTTTGTGGATAATGGACTCGATGTGGATGTTATTATTGGGGCACGAAGTCAAGATTTGTTGATTTTAGAAAAAGAGTTTAGGGCATTGACGCCAAATGTGCATATCTGTACCGATGATGGCTCGTATGGTTTACATGGCAATGTTACCAATCTGCTAGAAAAACTTTTTAACGAAGGTAAACATTTTACCCATGCGGTGGCTATTGGGCCGATGATTATGATGAAGTTTGCAACGCTGATGGCAAAAAAACTAGGCATTCCTACGACGGTGAGTTTAAATCCTTTAATGGTAGATGGTACGGGTATGTGTGGGGCATGTAGGGTTGTTATCGATGGTGAAGTCAAATTTGCCTGTGTGGATGGTCCTGAATTTGACGGCCATCAGGTAGACTGGGCCATAGCCGCCATGCGGGCGCGG
>JAQWCT010000123.1 GCA_028705785.1 Sulfurospirillaceae bacterium
TGTGCCTCTTTTAAGTAGTATTCCTCTCTTGGGAGAAGCTTTTAAACATTCAGAAGATACTTTATCTACTAGTGAGCTTGTTTTTGTTATTACGCCTAAAATCATTGGAACAAAAGGCACAGATAAAGCAACATTAAAAGATTTAGGATTTAGTCAAAAAATCTATGAATAGCCATTACAGTAATTTAAAGTCCATCTTTGTAGATGGTGAAACGTTTGATTATGTTAATTTAGATCAGTCTGTACTTACTTATGATAAATTAGTACAGACACTTGATAAGCCTTTGAAACTCATACTTTTTTATGGTAAACCAGGAACTGGTAAAACATTTTTATTACAAAAAATCTACAATGATTTGAAACATAAAAAAAAGATTGTTTTTTTCCCTCGACCTTTTTTTGATGAGAAAGTTTTTATCAAAGCGTTGTATGAACATACTTTTAATCAAATTGCTCCTACACTAAGTAATTATAATGAATTCTTGGCTATTGTTAGTAAAAAAATCACTAAAACAGAAGATTCTGTGACTGTTTTAATTGATGAAGCACAGCTTTATCCTGCTGATTTAGTTGAAAAAATACGCCTCATGGCAGATTCAAGATTATTTAAATTTTTATTTACTGTTCATAAAACAGAAAAAGAAGATTTGTTAGCCAAAGACTATTTCCAAACTCGTATTTGGGAAACTGTTGAAATAGGGAATGCATCTTTGAATGAAATTAAAACATATATCGAAAAAAAACTCCTTTACCATAACCGTTTTGAATATCTAAATCTTTTTAAAGAAAAACATTATAAGCTTATTGCAAGTCTAACGAATGGAAATTTAAGAACTATCAATAAATTAATGTATAAATTATTTGAAATTCTAGAATATTATGACCACAATAAACCTTCACTTATTAAGTCCAATTCTTTACATGTAAAGTATATTGAAATGGCTGGTATTAGTTTGGGGATGATTGATGCTTAGTAATATAGATATAGTTGACCTTGAAAAAAAAGTATTTAGATATAGGCTTAAACAAAAAATACATTACATAATTTTATTTTTTCTATCTTTATTTATATCTGGCATTATTCTTTATTTTTATTACAACCCATTTCCCTCTGTTTCAACTAAAGAAACAATACCTGCTTTATCAGCTGAAACAAATATTTCTATTGTTAAACCTGAATTCAGTATTGTCAAAGAAGAAATAAAACAAAAAATACCATCACCTGAAATAGTTATTGAAGAAAAAATACAAGAAATTGCACCAGTTCAGACACTAATGCTTCAACTTCCAATCATTAAAGCAAATAACTCAGATAAAAAAAATACCAATTTACCTATTTTTAAAGAGCCTCTGGATAAAAAATTTCCTCATGAAATTGTAGAAGATGATATTGAAAATAAAGTCCTTATGCGAAAAATGAGTACCAAAGCTGAAGACACTTTTTATAGAAATGTTGACGAAGCCATAGAAGCAAAAAATATGTTAGCCCCTCCTTTAGAAGATGAAAAGCCAAAAGGACTTATAAGAATAGAAACTCAAGAGGTAAACTCCATCGCCTACTTGAAAGATAAATTTGAAAAGACACAAAATATTATTTTTGCATTAATGCTTTCAGAAGAGTATTACCTTAATAAAAACTATGGTGAGAGTAATAAATGGGCGCTTATTGCTAATGGAATTGATTCGGATAATGAAAAAAGTTGGGTGTGGTTTGCCAAATCAAAAGTCAAATTAGGACAAAAAGAAGATGCTATCGTAGCACTCAAAGCCTATCTTAAAAATAATAAATCAAAAACAATAGAAAGCCTTTTAAGCCAAATCAATATAGGCGAAATTCAATGAGTGATATCACTTCGACACTTTTAACCTATCTCATTCATAACCGTATTATAGATGAACAGTCTGCGGCGAAAATTAAAAATGAAATAAACCTGAATCAACATAAGGTAATTGGTGAAATTTTATTGGAAAATAACTTTTTCACGAAAGAAGACCTTCTTATTTTAGTATTAGAATTTTTTAAAAAAGGGTATCTAACACTAGAAGATGTAAATATAAATTTTGCTATTGATGCAGAAAATTTTTTACAAATACTAGCTAAAAATCTTAATTATGAGTATCTAGATCTTGATTCTATTGATATTGACTATAGGTTAGCTTCCAAACTTCCCTTTCCTCAACTTAAAAAATTTAAAGCACTTCCTATAAGGGAAGATGAAATTAATATTTTTGTTGCACTCAAAGATCCCCTTGATATCAATGCACAAGAAGGTGTGCAAAGACTTTTTCCAAGAAAAATACTTAAAGTTATTATTTCAGAACCTTCACAAATTGATAAATATCTTGTTAAGATGGAGCTTGGAGAGAGTATTAAAGGACTTATTGGGGAAATTCGTAAAGAGATTACTTCAAGTGCTGCTGAAAATCCTCAAGAATCTTCAGGTATTTTAAAACTGATTGAAATAATTTTAAAAACATCTATTCTTGCTCGCGCAAGTGATATCCATATTGAGCCTACCGAAAATAATTGTATTGTTCGAAGCCGAATCGATGGAATGCTCACTGAAACATTTATTTTTGACAAAGACATTTATCCTCCTCTGGGTTCTCGTATGAAACTTCTCTCCAATATGGATATTGCAGAAAAAAGAAAGCCCCAAGATGGACGATTTTCAGCAACAATATTAGGTCGTGAATACGATTTTAGGATTTCTGCATTGCCTACACTGAATGGGGAATCTATTGTTATCCGTATTTTGGATAAATCAAAGGTTATGATTAAAATTGAAGATTTAGGAATGCATCCTAACAATTATGCTAAATTTTATCAAGCCATGAGAGCTCCTTATGGTATCATTTTTGTTACTGGACCTACAGGTAGTGGTAAAACAACAACACTTTATGGGGCACTTAACGCTATTAAAAGTGTTCAAACAAAAATTATCACTGTTGAAGACCCTGTTGAATATCAACTCAACCTTATACAGCAAGTTCAAGTGAATGAAAAAGCAAATTTGACTTTTTCTTCTGCCCTTCGTTCTATTCTAAGGCAAGATCCAGATATTATTATGATTGGTGAGGTTCGAGATACTGAAACACTTCGTATTGCCGTACAAGCGGCCCTTACAGGTCACTTGGTTTTTTCTACATTGCATACGAACGATGCCATTAGTGCTGTGACAAGAGTTATGGATATGGGAATTGAACCTTATTTGTTAAGTGGCTCTTTGGTTGCTATAGAAGCGCAAAGGCTTGTGCGTAAGCTTTGTCCACACTGTAAAACAAAATATTCTTTACCTAAAACTGCTTATGATGAAATTAAAGAAATGTTGCCAGAAGATTATCAATTTTATAAGCATAATGGTTGCGAAAAATGCTCTCAAACAGGATATTTAGGGAGAGAGATGATTTCTGAAATTTTAGTTGTCAGTGAAAAAATATCAAGTATGATTGCACAAGGGGCAAGTAAAAGTGATGTAAAAGAACAGGCTTTGATTGAGGGATTTGTCGATATGTATAAAGATGGTATTATTAGGGCAGCAAAGGGTATTACAACATTAGATGAGATTGTAAGGGTGGCAAAAGGATGAAATATTTCGAAGTTAATTATCTCTCTAAAGGTCAAAAATCTAAAACAATTATTAAATCACCCAGTAAACATGACGCAATAGCTATTGCTAAAATGAAAATACCAGGTATTATTCTTAATGTAAAAGAGACTTCCGCACCATTAGAAGACCAATTTATGACAATCAAGAACCAACTTTTAGGAGCTGTTACTAAACGAAAAATTAAAATGCCCGGTCTTATTGCAGCTATTAGGCAGTTGAGTGTTATGACGAATGCTGGTATATCTATACATGATAGTGTTAAGGAAGTATCTGGTTCAACAGCAGATAAAACTTTAAAAGAAATTTTTGATAACATCAATGATGACCTTAACTCAGGACTAAGCCTTACTCAAGCAATGATGCCATATCGAAGTGAACTAGGCGATGTAACCATTGCCATGGTAGAACTAGGTGAGAGTACTGGTAATATGGCAGAGTCCTTAGAAAAACTTGCTGAAATATTAGATGAGATAGAAGCAAATAGACAAAAATTTAAAAAAGCATTGCGCTATCCTATTACAGTAGTTATTGCTATTGCTATTGCATTTACTATTTTAATGGTTTATGTTGTTCCTAAATTCAAAGAAATCTTTTCAAAACTTAAAGCAGACCTTCCTCTTCCAACTAAAATACTTCTTTTCATGGAAAATATTATCAATAATTATGGACTTTTTCTCTTAGCTTTTATCGTTGGAACGATCATACTCTTTAAGTATCTTTTAGCTAACAATGAAGAATTTAAAAAAGGATTTGATAAGTATATACTCAAAGTTTATCTCATTGGTAATATTATCTTTTATGCTACGATGAGCAGATTCACGCTTGTTTTTACAGAACTTATTCGTGCAGGTATTCCTATTGCAGATGCCTTAGATACGGCACTTTTGACTCTTGAAAACTCCCATCTTAAAAAAAGACTTGGGTCTGTAAAGATTTCAGTGCAAAGAGGTATTTCGCTTACTGAAGCAATGAGAGATACAGGACTTTTTGAGGGTATGTTGATACAGATGATTCAAGCTGGTGAACAAAGTGGAACGCTAGATAAAATGCTTGAAAAAGTGACTAATTATTTTAAATCACGATTTAACGAAATTATTGACAATATTGCAAGTTACATTGAGCCAATTTTATTAGGTTTTATTGCCGCAATGGTTCTTTTGATGGCACTAGGTATTTTTATGCCAATGTGGGATATGGCAAAAGCAGTGAAAAACTAATTTATAGCCTTATATGTAAGGCTATAAATTAAAAATTATATGGCTAAAACTCTTTTGGGATAGTGCAATCAAGCGAATCTTTGAACTGATTTTGAGCTAAAGCTATTAACTCTTTTTGTCCAAGATTGGCAATCATACAAATAGCACCTAATTTTTTACACCATAATCTTGCAATTTTCACTTGATAATCTTCTTCTTTAATCTTTGAGGAAATTGACCAACTTCGAATACTCTTTTTTTCTTTGTATTCGAGTAAATGAACGATCTCTTTATCATCAATTTTTCGATCACATACGGAGCGTAATTGTTCCTCATTAAGACCTAACTTCCATGCTTTATAACCTAATACTATGGCTCTTGAGCGGCTTGGGGTATTGACTTTGAGTTTATCAAAACTCGCTCCAAAGTATTTAAGATTAACAATAATATCTTTTGATTTGAAGATTTTATCTCGATGTAAATACTCTGGTAATATTTTATTTTCCAATATAATTCCTTTTTAAAATGGCCAAATTGATTCCATAAATTTAGAACCCCATGGTCTTGTTGTTGCTTGATCGATGTCGCCCTCGGTTTTATATAAAATTTTTGCATCAGCTATATATTTTGAGTCAATATTATTATTTTTATCAATATCGTAAGGTCGAATGACACCACTAATCTGGACAATTTGTTTTTCTCCATTGATGAGAAGTTCCCTTCCCCCTTCTATAAAATAGTTACCATTATTGAGAATCTTGATAATCCTTGCAGAAATAGTTGTCGTAAAGCTTTCATTTCGACTATTGGTTCCTGTTCCTGCAAAAGTGTTTGTTGAACCGGCTTCAAATCCTATATTTCCTACCTTATTAAGTTGCCTTGCAACATTTCCAGCAACACCACCTCCACCAGCAGTCGTTATACCTGCACCTAGAGTATCACTACTTGTTTTATCAATTGCTTTTTTACCAGTAGATGTTTGCGCTGTTTTTTCAGTAATAGTAACTGTTACAACATCATTTACATGCATTGCTTTTAGGTCTGAAAAGAGAGGATTGTCACCTTGACCAAATAGACTACCTGAATTTGAACTAATATTTTCATTGACACGAGAAGGTAACTCATCTACATAAGTTGGTGGCTTCATGCTAATCTTTGGATCTGCTGGATGCACTGAACATCCCGCTAAAAAAAGCACTCCAACAAGGCTACATGTAAAGACTTTCATAACACTCCATTTTGCGTATTTTTTGCTATTATACTATAATCAAAGCAAATTAAGTTCCAAGGATAGTTTACATGTCACAACTCAAAATAAAACTCCAAGATGACCTCAAAGAGGCGATGAAAACTAAAGACAATTTCAAACGAGATACCATTAGATTTTTAATGAGTGCCCTCAAACAAATCGAAGTCGATGAGCGAAAAGAACTTAGTGATGAGGATATCATCAAAATTATTCAAAAATCACTCAAACAAAGAGAAGATTCAGCACTTGCTTTTAAGGAAGCTTCAAGGGAAGACCTTTATGAAAAAGAGGTGAATGAATCAAATATTCTCAAAGCTTATCTGCCTAAACAACTTGATGATAGTGAGTTAAAAGTCATTATTGCCAAACATATTCAAGCAACTGGCGCAACAAGCCTTAAAGAAATCGGTAAAATTATGCCTCTTGTTTTAGCGGAGTGTACCGGTGTTGCAGATGGAAAAAGAATCAATCTTATCATTAAAGAGCTTTTAGCGTAGTTTACATGTAGAGATTTCTCTCTACATGTAAGGATTTTATTTGGCTCTTTCAATAACTTCTTTAGTTTGAAGTGCAATTTCTAACTCTTCATTGGTAGGGATAACCAAGACTTTCACAGGGCTCTCTTCCGTACTGATTTTAACAATTCCTGAAGATCGTTGATTATTGATTGATGCGTCTATTTTAATACCAAAATTTTCAAGGTTACTACAAGAATTGAATCTAACAGCGCTATCATTTTCACCAATTCCACCTGTAAAAATAATACAATCAACTTTACCCAACACAGCACTATAAGCACCAATGTATTTTTTGATGCGATAATTAAACATATCAAGGGCTAATTGTGCTTGTGCATTGCCCTCTTGCGCCATTTTACCAATTTCTCGCATATCATTACTGCCACAGATACCTTTAAGTCCGCTCTCTTTATTGACTAAGCGGTCTAAATCTTCAATGGTGTATCCCTCTTTTCGAGCAAGGTAAAATAAAACAGCGGGATCAATATCGCCACTACGAGTGCCCATAATAAGCCCTTCAAGAGGCGTAAGTCCCATACTAGTATCAACACTTTTACCATTTTTTACCGCACTCATACTTGCACCATTTCCTAAATGGAGTGTAATGGCATTTAACGAATTAACATCTTTTTTAAGATATTTTGCGGCTTCTTTAACAATATAATGATGAGAAGTTCCATGAAAACCGTATCGTCTAATTTTTAAATCTTCATACAGTTTATAAGGAATAGCATACAAATAAGCATGTTTTGGCAATGAACTATGAAAGGCTGTATCGAAAACTACAACTTGTGGCACTTGTGGGCTTTGCTCTAGTGATACTTTAATACCTGCTAAATGCCCAGGATTATGGAGGGGCGCTAAAGGAATAAGTCTTTCTATCTCTGTTACAACCCATTCGTCTACCAAAACGGGTTCGCTAAATGAGGCGCCACCTTGAACAACTCTATGCCCTATTCCGTCTAATTCATTGAGGTCTTTGATGACTCCTGATTCAATTAAAAGTGTACTCATGATTTTGAGTGCAGCTTCATGATTAGGGATACTTCCTTTTATCTCTTTTTTACACTCACTGCCTTGATTATCATTATATTTGATACGGGCATTAGACTCATTTTCACCGATTTGTTCAACTAAGCCACTTGCCATGACTGAACTATCAACCATACTAAAAAGTTGAAACTTAATGGAAGAACTTCCTGCGTTAAGTACTAAGATTTTCAATTATTTTCTCCACTGTTAGT
>JAQWCT010000124.1 GCA_028705785.1 Sulfurospirillaceae bacterium
CTTTATACGCTTTAAAAAGAGTTTGCTCCCAAGTATGGGGAATGATGGTGAGACGAAAATCATTTTTGCCCACGGTATTAAGCGTTAAACTCACACCATCTATTGCGATACTACCTTTTGGAACAACAAATTTGATGAAATCCTTAGGAATAGAAACTACCATATCAACACCATTTTCTTTTTGGCTGATACGCTCAACTCGACCCAAACAGTCAATATGCCCTTGCACAAAATGTCCATCAAGCTTATCACCCACTTTAAGGGCTGGTTCAATATGCACCAGTCCATGAAGATTTTGCGTAGCGATAAGATCTCTTGTTTCCAAAGAAAGTTCCACACTAAAACCATCAGCAAAGACCTCGATAACGGTTAGACAAGCGCCATTGACTGCTATGCTATCGCCTAAATTGGGTTTGTGTTTTGAGATAAGGGTTAAAACATGATTGTGATAGCGAGAAACGCGTGCAAATTCTCTGATGAGTCCTGTAAACATCGCTTACCTTTTGGGATAAAATATTACTTCATTATATCTATTTTAAAATTGATGTAACCTAAGGAAAATATTATGACGAAAAAAGTTTATCTTAAAACTAAACAAGTATAATAAACTAAATCCTACAGCAAGGAGCGCTTCCGTGAGCAATTGGTCCATTTCGCAAAAGATATACATTCCCCTTTTTATAGGCATTGTTATTGGTTTGTTTTTCATTCTCCTTTCCTCTTTTTTAAGTATTAGAGATATCGAAAAAAGTGTCTATGAAAAAGAAAAAGAGACACTCAAAGTCTATGTTAACAATCAATTAGATAGCAAATATGACATTGCCATCACTAATGCTATCAATATTGCTTCTAACTTTTATGTCATCGATGCGCTTGTGAATAATGACCGAACACTAGGTATCAAAGGGCTCAATGAGCTTGTCAAAGTGTATAAAGAAAAGACTGATTTCAAAAATATTCAAATTCATATCCACACTAAAGATATTAAAAGCTTTTTACGAGAATGGATGCCCAATAAATTTGGAGATGATCTCTCTAGTTTTAGACATACCATCAAAAAAGTCAAAGAAACTAAAGCACCCCTAACAGCTATCGAAATGGGTGTTGCAGGAATGACACTTAGAGGCGTTGCACCTATCATCAAAGATGGAGAGTATCTAGGTTCAGTTGAATTTATTCAATCTTTTGGCTCAATCGCTACCAACGCTAAAAAAGATTTAAAAGCCAGTGTGATTTTTTTAACAGATAAAACACATTTAGATTTGAGTGCTGGTGCTAAAGATGCCATCTTAGCTAAAGATACGGCTCTTTCTCAGAAAAAAGAAGTGACTGACATGAAACTTTTTGAGGAGATTAAAAACCTTGATTTAGCATCACAAGGAGCTAGTTTTACTACCCCAAACTATTTTGTTTTAAGAGAAGAGCTTAAAGCATTTGATGGTTCAAGAGTCGGCGAAGTATTGATTGCTAAAGAACTTACCATGGTAGAAGCCGCCGTCTTAGATGCCCAATATATGATTATTAAACAAATTGTGATGATGTCTGTTATCACACTTTTCATTATGGGACTACTGGTTATTATATTGAAAAAAGCAGTTATTAATCCTATTAAAGAGTTTCAAGAAAAGTCTAAAAACCTCTCCAGTGGAGATGGTGATCTTACTAAACAAATGGAAGTTCGAAGTAATGATGAAATAGGTCAAGCGTCTAGAGAATTTAATAACTTTATCGAAAAGGTTCGTATCGCCGTCAATGCCGCAAAATCTTCGAGTATGGAGAATGCCTCTGTTGCAAACCAGCTCAGTTCTACGGCACTAGAAGTTGGCAAAAGAGCAGAAGATACTTCAATGATTGTCAATGACACCAATGCCATGTCAAAAAATATCAAAGAGGAACTCTCTGCTTCTTTGATACAAGCAGAAAAGTCCAAACAAGAGATTGAAAATGCCCATCTTAAATTGGTCAATGCCAAAAACCAAATTATCAAAATGGCATCGCAAGTCCAATCTTCCGCTCACACTGAAATTGAGTTAGCAAGACAAATCGCACAACTAAGTAATGATGCTGACCAAGTCAAAGGTGTACTCACCGTCATCTCTGATATTGCCGACCAAACCAATCTTTTAGCACTCAATGCGGCCATCGAAGCTGCAAGAGCAGGAGAGCATGGACGAGGGTTTGCTGTCGTAGCTGATGAAGTACGCAATCTTGCAGAGCGAACTCAAAAAAGCCTCACTGAAATCAATGCCACCATCAATGTCATTGTTCAAGCCATCAACGATGCCAGTGAACATATGAACACTAACTCAAAAAGCATGGAAGAACTGACTAAAATAGCCTCAGAAGCCGAAAAAAATATCAGTGAAACTTCTGATGTCATGGAAAATGCCACAACATTAAGTGAGCATACCGTACAAGACTATATCGAAACAGGAAAAAAAGTCGATGATATTGCCAAAAAAATAGAAGAAATCAATAGCATCACGGTGAGTAACTCACGAAGCATGGAAGAAGTAAGCAGTGCAACAGACCACCTCAGCGACCTTGCAGACCAACTGAACAACATCTTAGGAAAGTTTAGAACTTAAAAAAAAACGATAAAAGGCTCGGGCTTTTGCCCCTGCCTCCTCTAATCCAATCACTTCAAATTTTACCACGCCACCGGCTCTTAATTGAGCCAGTTTAAAACAATCTACACATAAAACGGAACCGATTTTAGGGTAACCACCGATGGTTTGTCTCTCTTTTAAAAGCACGATAGGTTCACCATGGCTAGGAATTTGTATCGCTCCAAAACAAATAGGCTCAGACAAGATACCCGTCGCCTTAGGTACGATTTTTTCACCACTTAGACGATAACCCATTCTATCGCCCTCCCCTTTGTACATGTAAGGCGTATTGAAAAAAGTATTGTGTTGCACTTTTGAAAAAAAGTCACTTTGATAGCCCAAAACCACTCTTAAAACCACTTCTTTGGCGTAAATGGGCAACCATGGATTTTCGACTTTTCGCTTATTTTTCAAAACCCTACTTTCACATGCTAAAAAATCACCTTTAAGCAGTTTTCGCCCCTCAACACCACCAAGTCCTTCTTTAATACTGGTTGAAAAACTGCCATATGCTAAAGGCGTTAAAAAACCACCTATCACGGCGATATAAGCAAAATTGCCTGAAGTGGCAAAACCAAAAGAGAGGATGTCATCCTCTTTAAGGGTATAAGTTTGCCACAGCTCTATACTCTCACCGTTGAGCGAACAAGGCATACTTGCTCCACAAAGAGCGATGCTAAAATTTCCTCGTGCTCGAAGAATCATCCCTCCAAGGGCGACTTCAATAACACTGGTATTAAAAGGATTGCCTAAAAGAAGATTGGCATAGCCAAATGCGTACTCATCCATTGCACCACTTTGGGTCAGCCCAATATCACTTACCCCAACCCGACCTGCATCTTGAATACTGCTTTGCATCCCACCATGTTCAACCAAAAAACCATTCACAATGCACCACCCAGCTTGAGAAATAAGGCTTTTGAAATAGGCTCAAATCGAACCATATCGCCTACATGTAATAACGACAAACCCTCATATGTGCTATCAAACATTGCTGTTGGCGTACACCCTAGTATTTTCCAACCAGCAGGACTAAGCAAGGGATAAACCGCGCTCTGTCGATCAGCGATAGCGACACTTCCTTTAGGAACAGCTTTTCTAGGATTGGGGAGTCTTGAAGTAGCAAGTGCCTCATGGATTTCCCCAAGATACGCAAAACCAGGAGCAAAACCAATGGCATAAACAAAGTAATCTTCGCTTACATGTAAGGCTATAATCTCTTCTACACTCAAATTTTTTTCTTGTGCCAATACTTCCAAATCAAATCCCACTTCGAGTCCATAATAGGTCGGTATCGTAACGATTTTTTGCTCCAGTTTGTCTATTTCTTGTGCATTATCAATAATCGTTTGTGCCTTTAAGCAAGCTTCACGATGGTCATACTGCAAAATATCATAAGAAATCATAATCGAAGCATAAGAAGGGATAATCTCAAAAAAACCCTCAATATGTGCATTTTTCAGTGCCAAATAAGCTTTTTGAACCTCTTTAGAAATAAGTGGGTCTATTTTTTCACCAAAGTAGATAATGAGTGAGTTGTATGAAGCGATGCGAAACTCTAATTTCAAAGGCTATTCCTCAACATTTTAACCAGCTCTATCGCCTCTTCATTGTCACCGTGAACGCATAAAGAGTCCACTTTAAGGGCAATTTTTTTACCAGAAATCGTTTCTAATAAACCTTCATTTTTCAAAAGTTCCAAACGCGCTTTAACCAGTTCTTTGCTATGTAAGAGTGAGCCTTTTTGGCTTCTAGGAACTAAAAATCCCTCATCATCGTAAGCGCGATCAGCAAACACTTCATATAAAAGTTCAATGCCAAATTCTTTGGCTATCTCTTCATATTGTTGCGTATCAACTTTGGATAAAATCATGAGTTTCAGTGAGCCATCATAGCGCTTAAGAGCATTTAACACAGCTCTAAAGATGCGCTCATCTCTCATCATATCGTTATAAAGTCCGCCATGAGGTTTGACATACGAGAGTTTTGCGCCATTCGCTTGGCAAAAAGCTTGCAATGCGCCACATTGATAGATAACCATTGATTCTATTTCGGGCGATGTGCACACCATGCTTCGTCTACCAAATCCTGCTAAATCAGGGTAAGCAGGATGAGCCCCTATCGTGATGTTATATTTAACAGCTAGTTTGATGGATTCATCCATGATGAGAGGGTCTCCCGCATGAAATCCACAAGCAAAGTTTGCCATATCAATATAAGGAAATATTTCCTCATCAAGTCCCATTTTCCACGAGCCAAAACTCTCGCCTAAATCACTGTTAAGTTTAATCATCCCATCATCCTGTGGCAAATTAATAGAAATAATTTTATCACACTTCTACTTTTATAGAGGCCTAAGTACCTAATCATAGCTAATAACACCTTTTGACATTTAAAAAAGGGTGTAGATACAAGGCAGATTTTTGCAGGTTTACTTATTGTAAATCAAGAAAATCTAACGAAGTAGATATACCCTTTTTTAAATGCCCTGCGGGTGAAAGGCTTTTGCCTCATCTTTGTCGTTAAATTTATTCAACTTGGAAGAGCCAAGTCTTCATAAATTTGCCTAGAAGCTAAAGCAAAAGCCTTTCATCAAAAGGTGTTATTAGCTATGATTAGGTACTTACAGTCAATTCATAGTATAATCCACAAAACAAACAATTCAAGGTAAAAGTAATTATGAAATATGATGTAATTGTAATAGGTGGCGGACATGCAGGTATCGAAGCCTCTTTGGTATCGGCACGACTGGGACACAAAACACTTCTTATTACCATCTTAGCAGAACAAATTGGCGCCACCAGTTGTAATCCTGCAATTGGTGGACTTGCCAAAGGACACTTAGTCAAAGAGATAGACGCTCTTGGCGGGCAAATGGCACTGGCAACCGATGCGACAGGCATTCAGTTTCGCACCCTCAACATCTCCAAAGGTCCAGCAGTTAGAGGCAGTCGTGCCCAAATCGATATGGACAGATACCGCGTTTATATGCGCAATCTCTTGCTCAATACTGAAAATCTCAGCGTTGCCCAAGAAATGGCTGAAGAGATTATTACCAAAGATGGTCGCGTTACAGGCGTCATTACCCAACTGAAAAATCACTACCATGCAGGGAAAATTATCATCACCACAGGAACTTTTTTAAGAGGACTTATCCACATCGGTGAATACAAACAAGAATCAGGTCGCGTGGGTGAATTTCCCTCCGTCAATCTCTCTGCTTCACTCAAATCGCTGGGTCTTAATATGGGAAGACTTAAAACGGGGACTTGTGCTAGAATTGATGCTAAGAGTATTGATTTTTCTAAGATGGAGATGCAACCAGGCGATGAAAACCCTCTTCCTTTTAGCTTTAGAACTGATAGAAATACCTTTAAACCCCATCAACTTCCTTGCTACATAGCCTACACCAATGAAAATACGCATACCATCATCGAAAGTAACTTTCACCGCGCACCTCTATTTACAGGTCAAATTGAGGGCATTGGGCCTCGTTATTGCCCAAGTATTGAAGATAAAATCAACCGTTTTCGCGATAAAGACAGACACCATCTTTTTGTTGAACCTCAAACCAGTGAAGCTACCGAACACTACATTAATGGTTTTAGCACCTCTTTACCACCTGATACCCAACTTGGGATGATTCACTCAGTGGAAGGAATGGAAAATGCAAAGATTGTAAGATATGGTTATGCCATAGAGTATGATTTTGTTGATCCTACTGAACTCAAACACTCTTTGGAAACCAAAAAAGTTTCAGGATTGTACTGTGCAGGACAAATCAATGGAACGACAGGTTATGAAGAAGCTGCCGCACAAGGGTTGATGGCAGGTATCAATGCATCCCTTGCCATTAATGATGAAGAGCCTCTTGTGCTAAGAAGAGATGAAGCTTACATCGGTGTTTTAATTGATGATTTGGTGACCAAAGGGACTAAAGAGCCTTATCGAATGTTTACAAGCAGAGCAGAATATCGCTTGCTACTAAGAGAAGACAATGCCGATTTACGCCTTACACCTTATGGTTACAAAATAGGCTTAATTGATGAGCAAACCCATGCCAAAGTAGTGAAGAAACACAAAGAGTTACACGAGGGATTAGAGTATCTTGAAAATACTTATCTCACTCCTTCTCATGAAAATATTGTCTTTTTAGAAAGCTTGGGAGAGGAAAAAATTAGCGATAAAGTTTCTTTACAAAAAATTGTTGCAAGAGCTGAATTTACCATAGAAAAACTTGTCAAACTGGCTCCTTTGATGGCAGATTTTACGCAAGAGTCTAAGGAACAAATTTTAGTTGAAGCAAAGTATAAAAACTATATTGAAAAACAAAAAAACCAAATAGACCATATGAAAGAGATGATAGATATTAAGATACCTGCACTGATGGACTTTGGCTCAATATCAGGCTTAAGTAATGAAGTGGTAGAAAAATTACAGCGGTTTAGTCCACCCACACTCTTTGCAGCGAGTGAAATCAGTGGGATTACGCCAGCGGCACTGGATATCTTACATATCTATATCAAAATATTTAATAAAAAATAAAAAAGAAACAAATACATAATGACTAACATCATAGAATCTTAATAATTAATGCGATAAAATTGGTATAAATTAAATTAAACGAAAGGAACTAAGAATGGCTGTTGAACAAAGTAGACGAGACTTTATAGGCATGGCATTCGGTGGTGTTGCTGCAGTTGGGGGTGTAATAGCTCTTGGTGCTATGAAAAAAACTTGGGATCCACTTCCAAGTGTGCAATCTGCTGGATTTATTACCGTTGACCTCTCTCCTCTTAATGATGGAGATATGAAAACTTTACAATGGAGAGGGAAGCCTATTTTCATTTTAAAGAAAACGGCCGACATGAAGAAAAATGAGAAACGAGATGTAGTTGCGGGAAACAAAGACTATACCGTTATCATTGGTCTGTGTACTCACCTAGGTTGTATTCCTACATGGACACCTGCTTCAAAACAATTCAAATGCGCCTGTCACGGTGGTGAATTTGATGCAAGTGGCGTTAATACCTTTGGACCTCCACCTCGCCCCATGGACATTCCACCCTTTAAAATAGATGGTGAGAAACTTGTTCTTGGCGAAGAAGGTCCTGAATACAAAAAACTTGTAGCGAAAAAAGCTTAAGGAGGCGGATGTGGCAGAATATAAACAAGCTGATGGCATGATTGACTGGCTCGATCAGCGCTTAGCAGTAAAAAAATTCATGAAAGTAA
>JAQWCT010000125.1 GCA_028705785.1 Sulfurospirillaceae bacterium
TATCTTAGATAACGGTGCATCAAAAGCTAGAATTATCGCACAAGAAAAAATGAAACAGATTAGAGAAATTGTTGGAATTTATCGTTAAGGAAACGAATGTTAGATATTAAACTGATACAAAATGATTTTGAAACCATTTGCGCCAAACTTCGCAAAAAGAAAGTTGATGAAATTCTACTTGAAGAATTAAGAGTGATTTCGCTTGAACTCAAAAGTGCCAAACTATTACTTGAGCCACTTCAAGCAGAACAAAATGCTAAAAGTAAACTCTTCCCTATCTATGCCAAAGAGGGTAAAGACACTAAAGCACTTCAAGCAGAACTCTCCGACAATAAAATAAAAATTGCAGAAGCTTTAGAAACGGTGAGAAATTTAGAAGAAAAACTTGAAGAAAGAGCCACCGTTATCCCTAATACGCCTGATGATAGTGTTCCGCTAGGTGAAGATGAAAATGACAATGTTGAGATTAAAAAAGTCCTTACACCTAAAACATTTTCGTTTACCCCTAAAGAGCACTGGGATCTAGATAAAGAACAAAATTGGATTGATTTTGAACGCGGTGTCAAGCTTGCAAAAAGTCGTTTTAGTGTTTTAAAAAATCAAGGTGCCAAGTTAGAGCGCGCTTTAATCAATTACATGTTGGACTTCAATACTGCCAGAGGCTTTCATGAAGTCGCAGTTCCTTACATCGTTAATCGCGAAACACTGATGGGCACAGGACAACTTCCTAAATTTGAAGATGACCTTTTCAAAATTGATGGCGAAGATCTCTTTTTGATTCCTACAGCAGAAGTACCTGTTACCAATCTTTTTCGAGATGAAATTCTCAAAATTGAAGAACTTCCTCTTAAAATGACAGCTTATTCTGCGTGTTTTAGAAAAGAAGCAGGAAGTGCAGGAAAAGATACTAGAGGGATGATTCGTCAGCACCAATTTGACAAAGTTGAACTGGTATGTATCACGACGCCAGAGCAAAGTGAAGCCATCTTTGAAGAGATGCTTAACTGTGCTTCAGATTTGCTCACTTCATTAGGCTTACCGCATCGTCACTTACTCCTTTGTGGAGGAGATCTTGGATTTAGTGCGGCAAAAACTGTTGACCTTGAAGTGTGGCTTCCAGGGCAAAATCGCTATCGCGAGATAAGTTCTGTTTCAAATACCTTTGATTTTCAAGCGCGCCGTGCTAAAATCCGCTTTAAAGATGAAAACAAAAATCGTCTAGCCCATACACTCAATGGCTCTTCCTTGGCAGTAGGTCGAACGCTTATCGCTATTATGGAAAATTACCAAAATGAAGATGGAAGCATTAGCATTCCAGAAGTCTTAAAAAAGTACATGTAAGATGGCAGAAAAAGAAGAAGAGGTTGTCATCCTAGAGGCGAGCGACGAAAACTTTGCTCCCATAGAAGATGCCGATCAAGATGATGTCAAAGCCTTTCAAGAAACGCAAGATACTCAAAACAAAAGTAAAGCTAAAAAGAAATTAGCTCTTTTGTTGGTAGTTGGCACGATTCTTCTTCTTATTATTGCTATTGTACTCGTACTTCTTCTGAAAAATAAAAATCAACCTATTGAAGCACCCATAGAAGTTCCAAAAGTTGTTGAGAAGCAAACTCCTAAAGAACAGTTTTCTCCCTCCAAAATTGAAAATATGATCAAAAAAGCCAATGTTCTTTATGAAAAAGGTGACAAAGGTGATGCGTTAAAAATTTATGAGAGAATTGCTACTTTTAATGAGGCTATTTCCTACTATAACATTGGTGTCGCAAAACTCAAAGAACAAAATTTTACCGAAGCTTTGGAAGCCTTTAAAAAGGCCATTCAAAATAAAGAGCATCGATGTATCAGTGCTATTAATGCTGCGGTGTGTGCTTTGGAACTCAAAGATAAAAAGCTTTTTAACTATTACATTGACTTAGCGTATGCCTATTTGCCAGAAGAAGCTAATGCCCCTTTATACTCATACTATGTAGGATTGGTCAATTACTATAAAAATTTCTATTTTGAAGCACTCAGCGCACTTTCTCACCCCACTAATGCTTATTACAAGGAAGACCAAGACTATTTGGCTTCAAAAATATTTGCTTCTTTAGGATATAACCAAGAAGCGCAAACCATACTTACGGGTATCGAAAGAGAAAGTGATGGCTTAAGTTTAGGACTTTTATATGCCAAGCTTGGAGAATTTCAAAAAGCAAAATCCTATTTAATCAAAGCTTTTCAAAGTGGGAAAGAGAGCTTAAAAGTCAAAATGGCTCTCTCTTTGGTAGAAAATAAACTGGGTAACTTGGGTAATACCGCTTCTTTAATGAGTGAAATTTTCAAAGTGAGTGAGCCTGATGCAAAACCCATTTATAATATTAAATCATCACTCAAAGCTTCCTTATTTGATGTCAATAAAGCTCAAGAAGAACTTGAAAAACAACTCTTCTTCGATGATGAAAATATTTATAACCTCGTCTTTTACTATGCACCTTATAAAGTGTTCAATGCAAAACAGACCATTGATTATATTCGTAAAGGCAGTATGAATATCTTTATTGACGAGATAGGCCCTGCCCTTTTGTATCTTCAAGCAAGTTCTACCATTTCTAAGGTCAATATTGCTATTAGTAAAGGTATTAAAAAAGCACTTGATTTTCATATTTATGAAGCCAATGAGATTTTTGTCAATATGGTAGAAGAGTATAAAAATCATTCTATTTTACACTATGATTTAGCATTGACTTACGCCCAAATGGGAGATTATGCGCTCGCCTATAAAAATTTTTCAAAAAGTTATCATCTCGATAATAATAACTATCTTGCAGGTGTTTTTGCTCTCATGAGTGGCAATTTATTGGGCAAAGATATCACAAAGCTGAGTGAAGATGTCAAAGAGAGTATTGAAAAAAATGGAGAGCTGGGCAAAGATAATATCTATGGTTCCTTAATTCACCTCACTGATGGCAATCACTTTTCCCTCTCAAGATGGTTAGAAAATGAAAAAGAACAAACACCCTTAAGTCTCGTTTTGGACACGATTGCCGCACAAAAACTTGGTAATGAGAAAGCTTTTCGCCTCAGCTCTCAAAAATTACAAGCCCTACTTCCTCGTGATATTATTGCAAACCTCATTGCTTTTAATGTTAAACATCAAAAAGAAGATATTAAAAGTTATGCCAAAGCTATCCAAATTGAATTCAATAATCTCTCATTGGACTACGATGCATTCTATTATGGACCAAAAATCGTGAAAGAACAATACATTAAGCTATTGCAAATCGGCGGATTGTTACATCAAAAAAGAGATGGTGTGAGGAAAAAGATGGAAGAAGAAATCATAGATATTTCATCTATTATGCAAACTTTAGCCTACCTTGAAATCTATACCAACAACTTCGAAGAAGCCTTTACGCTTTACAATAAACTTATTGATGATTTTAATAAAAAAGATACCCATACCATCTTTTTAGCCTCTGTTGCGGCTATTGGAGCAAGTCATCCTGAAAATGCTATTGCCCTTTTAGAACTCTCAAAACTTATTGACCCATCCAATGTGGAAAGCCGATATGCGCTTGGTTTATTGTATCAAGAAGTTGGAAATTTTGAAGCAGCCTCAGCTCAGTATAGAAATATTGGAAACATTGGTTTCAAATCACAGTACTTTGATTTTAATATTATTAAGTAGTTTACATGTAGAGAAAAATCTCTACATGTAAGGATTTTTTAGATGGTATTTTCAGAAGAATTGATATCGCGTAAACCCTCTTTCATCGACATATAACTGTTTAACGCACCAATATAGGCTTTTGCCGTTCCAAGCATCGTATCGACACTTAAACCATGTCCCATGATGGCAGGTTTACTATCATCAAAGACGACTTTAACAAGTACTCTTGCCATTGCATCTTTTCCTTGTGTCACCGCATCAACTTTATAGTCTTTAAGCTCTCCACTCACGCCACACACTCTATCGATGACTTTAAAGATAGCATCCATAGTACCGTTTCCAATCGCCGCATCGGTGATTTCTTTGCCGTCATGCAAAATAGTAACCGCCGCACTCGGAACTCCTCCTGGTGCGCAATCAGAGAGTTGTAACCGTACCAATTCAAATATTTGAGGAATCTTCGTAATCTCTTCTGCCACTAAAGCTCGTAAATCATCATCAAATATCTCTTTTTTCTGATCGGCTAAAATTTTAAAGCGGTCAAAGGCTTCGTTGACATCTTCATCTTTCAAATCATAGCCTAAGTTTTTCAACTTATCTTTAAATGCATGTCGACCTGAATGTTTACCTAAGACAATAGAATTTTTATCCAATCCAATGTCTTTAGCACTCATAATCTCATAAGTTTCAGAATGTTTTAAAACACCATCTTGATGGATACCACTCTCGTGTGAGAAGGCATTTTTACCAACGATGGCTTTATTTGGTTGAGGCTCAATACCTGTAATGGAAGAAACCAATTTACTGGTAGGATAAATCTCTTTGATGTTGATATTGGTATCATACTGTGCAAAATGGTCTTTACGAGTTTTAAGAATCATCACGATTTCTTCCAAAGCGGCGTTCCCTGCTCTCTCCCCCAAACCATTAATCGTACATTCGACTTGTTTAGCACCATTTTCGATACATGCCAAAGAGTTAGCCACCGCAAGCCCCAAGTCGTTGTGACAATGCACAGAAATAATAGCACGATCTCCCACAAATTCACTCAGTGACTTGATGATAGAACCCATCTCAGTAGGTAAACGATATCCTACGGTATCTGGGATATTTAAAGTCGTTGCCCCCGCATTGATAACAGCGTCCAACACTTCTTTCATAAAGCCCACATCACTTCGTCCTGCATCTTCACAGCTAAACTCGATATCATCACAAAATGTTTTTGCATATAACACAGATTCAACCGCTTTTTTGATAACTTGGTCAGGCGTCATTTTTAATTTGTATTGCATATGAATAGGGCTTGTTGCGATGAAAGTATGAATTCGTCGCATCTTAGCCTTAGCCACTGCCTCCCCCGCTGCTTTAATATCTTTTTCAAGTGACCTTGCCAATGAACATACTGTACTTTTCGTGATCATTTCACTAATTCTTGAAATCGCATCAAAGTCTCCTGGACTTGCCGCAGCAAATCCTGCTTCAATCACATCAACGCCCAATTTTTGTAGTTGCAAAGCGATTTGAATTTTTTCTTCTGTATTCATAGAAGCGCCGGGGCTTTGCTCACCATCTCGTAAAGTAGTATCAAAAATTTTAATCATATTGTTTTGCATAGAACAATCCTTATATTTTTTTTATTTAAATTGGATAGAAAAATAGTAAAAAATGGTTAAGAGAAGAGGAGGTTTTGCAGGAGAGCGTTTTTAATCTCAATTTTAGGCAAGATTTTAATAGACTTCATAATGCCGATATTAACGCTATTCATCGCTTCTCCTTTATTGAAATTTTAAAAGTGGTTGTATTATACTGAATTTTTTGGATATTTTGCAATTACAAAAGTATAAATGGCTCGCCCCAACCCATAAATAAGATAAGCAGTTATAGCGGCTGAACCAGCTTCGATAGGATAAAGATACAAAAGTGAAAATGAAAGAACAAGATACACTAAAATTTTAATCAAATGCGCTTTTTTAAAATCAATCTTTTTAAAGCTAGGATAACGAATATTACTGACCATTAAAAAAGATAAAACGCCCATTCCAACAAGCATAACCCACTCAAATCCATGCATAAAAGGGTGTTCACCATAAAGTAAAATCCACATAGCAACGACAACTGCTGCTGTAGGTATAGGCACACCAATAAATACAGAAGGCTCACTCACGCCTATCATGACATTAAATCTCGCCAGTCTAATTGCTCCAAATACAACATACATCGCACAAAGAAGTGAGCCTACTTTACCATAGTCGTGACCGATGCTAAAATAAAAAAGCATCGCTGGCGCAACACCAAAAGCAACAATATCTGCCAAAGAATCAAATTCGGCACCAAATTTACTGGTGGTATTGGTCATTCTTGCTACTCTTCCATCCAGTCCATCAAAAATTAAAGAGAGTAAAATAAAAACAGCGGCCTTTTCAAACTCACCATTCGCTGATGCGATAATACTCACAACCCCTAAAAAAGCACTTGCTGCTGTAAAAAGATTGGGGAAGATATAGATCAATTGGAGTTTATTACCGTTATTTATCATCTTTAGCCTTATATGCAAAATATCCTAAAACATTCTCACCAGATTTTACTTCATCGCCCAATGATACTTTAATTCTTGTATCAAGAGGCAAAAAGAGTGTCACTTCGCCATCATTTAAAAAAGCAAATCTTTGCCCCACTTTCAAAACACCTATGGTATCAAATAAGGCAATTCTCTGACTTAAGAGTCCAGCATTTATCATCATCTTCACAGAGGCAAATTTACCTTTACATGTAAGCGTATTTTTTTCACCTAAAGGTCTATAAAGAGGAGAAGTAGAGGGTAAAAATAGACCGAACCTTTTCTTTGTCTCCACAATACTCATGGCCATTGGAGCCCTCATAACACCTACATTCAAAATAGTTTTTTTAATCACAACACTTATCATCTCCGTCCCATCACGAAGATTGACCTTAGCAATATCCATAATCTTACCATCAATGGGTGCGACAAAACAAAGTTCGTCTTCTTCTTCAAGTATCCGTTCAGGGTTACGATAAATATAAAGAGTCAACAGTAAAATCGCAAAAAAGAACCATGAAAAAAAAGAAATAGAATAGCAAAAAAGAAACACGATAAGTGCTATAATAATTTGATTCCAACCCTCTTTAATAATGATTTGCGTATGTCCCATTAGGCTTTTCCATCTTCTTTTATAGTAGGATTTTTTAGCTTCGATTCGATGCCAGCTTCAGCCTCAAATGTCTCAATAAGACCTCTTAAAATCTCTCCATCAATGGTTTCATGCTCAGCCAAGGTAGCAACAATCATCTCGATACAGCCTCTGTACTCTTCAAGTCTAATCTTGACAATCTCATAGCGTTCTTGAAGTGTATTTTTGATGTGATCGTCCAATTTTTCAGCCATCTTATCACTATAATCTTTAGTCGTTCCACCATTTAAAAAGACATTTCTTTGTTTTTCTAAAACCATCAAACCTGCAATATCGCTCATGCCATAAATGCCTGCCATTGATTTGATAATGTCTGTAGCACGCTCCAAGTCATTTCCAGCACCTGTAGAAATTTCGCCGATGAAAACTTCTTCAGCAGCACGGCCACCTAGTAAAACATCGACTTCGGCGATTAATTCATGTTTTTGCATTAAAAATTTATTTTCTTCAGGGGTATTAAGTGTATATCCAAGTGCAGCCAATCCTCTTGGAATAATCGAAACTTTAGAAACTCTTTTAGCCCCTTTAGTGGTCTCAGCAATTAAAGCATGTCCACTTTCATGGTACGCAACAATGCGTTTTTCTTCAGGATTGATACGACGACTTTTTTTCTCTAGTCCTGCTATGGCGCGTTCAACTGCTTCAACCATATCTACTTGTTCGACATATTCTTTGCTTTTTCGTCCACCCAAAAGTGCAGCTTCATTGATGATATTGGCAAGATCAGCTCCAGCTAAACCAGCAGTGAGTCTTGCAATTTCTTCAAGATTGATGTCTTTTCCTAATTTAATGTCGGTACTATGGACTTTTAAAATGTCTTTTCTACCTTGAAAATCTGGTTTATCCACTAAAACTTGTCTATCAAATCGTCCTGGACGAAGAAGTGCAGCATCTAAAACTTCTGGCTTGGAATACGTGGTGCTCACCGCGGTAAGCAACTGTCCATTCTTAACGAATACGATTCCCGCACCCATC
>JAQWCT010000126.1 GCA_028705785.1 Sulfurospirillaceae bacterium
GTTGGCTCACTGTTTTGAAAAAGCGAGAAGGTTACCGTAAAGCATTTGAAAACTTTGAACTTTCAAAAGTTGTTCGCTTCGGTGAAAAAGAGATAGAACGCATCTTAAGTGAGGGCGAAGTCATCAAAAGTCGTCCCAAAATTGAAGCCATTATCGCCAATGCCAAACTTACTCAAGCCATCATCCAAGAGTTTGGCTCACTCGATGCATATTTATGGGGTTATGTTGGAGGAAAAACCATCGTCAACGATGTGAGTGATTATAGAACTGCTGCTTGCACTTCACCTATCTCAGATGCCCTAACCAAAGACCTCAAAAAACGAGGCTTCAAGTTTGTAGGCTCAACGACCATTTACGCATTTATGCAAGCGTGTGGCATGGTCAATGACCACGAAAACAGCTGTGGATGCAAATAAAATGACCTTTAAAATACTCAATGACTACTGTTTAAGCCTGATAGGAGCCATCAAAGAATTCCCCTTTGATGAGACAACAGCTGTTTATAAAGTTGGCAACAAAATCTTCGCCCTTATAGATGAAGAGAGCAACCCTCCTCGCATCAATCTCAAGTGCGATCCTTATTATGCCAGAGAAATTCGGGAGATATACCAAAGTGTTATCGCAGGCTATCATATGAATAAAAAGCATTGGAATACGGTTATCTGCGATGGAGAAGTTGATGATGCAACGCTTTTTGGCTGGATCGATGACTCGCATGATTTGGTGTTTCATTCGCTCTCTAAAAAATTACAAAATCAAATTTACAATGCTTTGCCTCTATAAATACTAGCATCAAAACAAGGAGAACTTATGGTTGATTTTACCTACCACAACCCTACAAAAATCGAATTTGGAAAAGACAAAGAGAACCTCATCGGCACAGCTATTGCCAACGATGCCATCACCAAAGTGTTGCTCTGCTACGGCAGTGAGCGCATCAAAAGCGATGGACTTTATAAGAAAGTGACTGCCAGTTTGAGCGAAAAAGGCATCGCATGGGTGGAACTCTCAGGCATCGTGAGCAACCCTGTGCTTTCAAAAGTACACGAAGGCATCGCCATCGCTAAAAAAGAAAAGGTAGAAGCTGTACTTGCCATCGGTGGAGGCTCCGTTTTAGACAGCGCTAAAAGTATCGCCGCTGGTACTTTGTATGCAGGCGATGTATGGGATTTTTTCATCAACAATGCCACCATCGAAAAAGCGCTTCCCGTGTATGCCATCATGACCCTTGCTGCAACGGGAAGTGAGATGAACGGATTTGCGGTTGTCACGAACGATACGATACAGCAAAAGTACAATATCGCGTCCATTCATGTCTACCCAAGACTCTCCATTCTCAACCCAGAACTAACCAAAAGTGTGCCTAAAAATTACCTTGCGTATTCTGCGGTTGACATCATCGCGCATGTGATTGAGGGCTATTTAACGGCAAGCGTTCAGCCCCATTTTCAATCGCGCATGGTTGAGGGCATCATTCAAACGGTGATGGAGACGACGGAGATTTTGCTCCAAAATCCTGATGATTACAACGCCCGAGCAGAGTTTACCTGGGCGGCGACCCAAGCGCTCAATGGGGTGACAACAGCGGGCACCAACATTTCCCTCTTCCCAAACCATATGATCGAACACTCCCTTTCAGCACTCTTCAATATTGCGCATGGGGCGGGTTTAGCGATTGTCATTCCTGCGTGGATGACCTGGTTTCACACACAAAATCCTGCGCAATTCAAGCGTTTTGCACAAAAGATTTTTGGAAAAAGTAGTGCCGAAGAAGGCATCGTAGCCCTTAAAAGCTGGTTTACTAAAATTGGCGCACCCGTGAGTTTAAAAGAAGCAGGCATTAGTGCCGATGCCATTCCTGCTATTGCCGCCAATGTCTTTTTAGCAGCTGGGAGACAAGGCGCAAGTGAGGTTTACACCCAAGAAGTCATCGAAACGATTTTACATAACGCATAAAGGGGTCACTCCCCTTTTTGCCTCCAAAATGCTTCCGCCAAGCTCAACTCTTCTTCACTAAAAACCACAACGCCACTCTCTTGCAGAAGTTTACATGTAATACCAGAATCATTCACTCGCGTGCTCGTAAAGGTACCATCGTAGATAATGTCTTTGCCACATGATGGGCTTCTAGCTTTTAAAATCGCCATGCACACACCCTCTTTTTGGGCAATTCTTAGACTCTCTTTGGCGCCTTTTGCAAAAGCAACGCTTACATCTTCACCGCTCTTACATAAGACCGTGGTCGTGCCTTCAAGCACTTCACAAGGAGAGCGTGGCACACTCAGACCTCCAAGCACTTCAGGACAAAGAGGCACCAAAACGCCCTCTTGCTTCCACTGCTCCAAAATCTTTACATGTAAAGCATTATTACCACCATCGTACTTGACATTTTCGCCAATCAAACACGAACTAATAAGAATTTTTGGCTTCATTAGCCAATCATTGCAGTAACGATTTCTTTCGCTTTTTTCTTCGCAGCTTCGACTTCATCAAGCACCAAAGATACTGCCATACGACGACCTACATGACTTACGGGCTTGCCAAAAACACGCACAAAGGAGTTCTTTGAAAAAGCGTTTTCAGGGATGCTAAGTACAGGCAAATGCTCTTCTTTGCTACTTTTAAACGCTCCACTAGCACCTGCACCATAAAAGGTAAAATCAAGTGGTAAACCCAAAACTGCTCTTACATGTAAAGCAAATTCGCTCTGAGATTGGGTGATGAGTGTAACCATGCCAGTGTCGTGTGGGCGAGGACTAAGCTCAGAAAAATAGACCTCATCGTCTTTGACAAAAAATTCAACACCAAAAAGACCTCGCCCACCCAAACCATCAGTCACCGTTTTTGCCATAACTTGTGCTTTAGCTAACACCTCTGGTTTCATAGGAACTGGCTGCCAGCTCAAAACATAGTCCCCATTTTCTTGGATATGCCCTATTGGCTCACAAAAAACGGTCTCTTTGCCATTGCGAACTGTTAAAAGGGTGATTTCATAGTCAAATCGCACAAACTCTTCGACGATAAGCTCACTCGCATCACCTCTGGCTTCTTTGGCTATTTCCCATGATTTTTGGATGTCCGCCTCACTTTTGATGACGCTTTGTCCATGCCCAGAGGAACTCATAACAGGCTTGACAACACAAGGGATACCCACTATTTTAGTTGCATTTTCTAACTCTTCAAGGGTTTTAACAAAAAGATACTTACTGGTTTTAAGCCCTAATTTTTCTGCCGCAAATTCACGAATATTTTTACGATTCATCGTCTTTTTAACCGCATCTGCATTGGGAATCACGCAAAAACCCTCTTTTTCCGCCTCTATCAACGCTTCAATGCTCAAAGCCTCAATTTCAGGAAGTATATAAGTCGGCTTCTCACGACGAATGACTTCCAAAAGTTCTTCTTTGTTTTTCATATTAATCACATAGCTTTTATTAGCCACTAAATGCGCTGGAGCTTGAGGATATGAATCCACCGCAACTGTTTCAATGCCTAAACGCGTTGCTTCGATGACAACTTCTTTGCCTAGTTCGCCACTGCCAACTAACATGATTTTAATACTATTGCTTTTTAAGGGAGTTGTAAATTGCATGGATTCCTCTTTGTTTTGGTTTAAGCAATTTTACAAAAAAGTTGTTTAAGAGTTAATGGTGAATTGTTGAGGGTTTTGTTATCATTATAAAATGTGAAATACTTCTTTACATGTAAAGGTTTTTTGTGGAATTTTTTTTCAATGCACTTATCATACTCGCCCTATTTGGCTTTTTATTTTTGTTGTTTAAACCCAAAAAGCAGCCAAAATCAAAAGAACAAAAACAAGAAGAAATATGCCTAAACTACAAAGAAAGACTAAATACTGAGCTTTTGGCTATCGAAAATTTCGATGAGCGCCAAAAGAAAAAAATTGCTTTATTGAAGGTGTTTGCAAAAGAGTTAGAGTTTAATCTTTTCTTTGATAGCGAAGAAACCAAAATGTTGATACAAGATTTGGCTAAGTATTGATTTGGGGAGTATAACCATGTAGAAAATATGCAAGGGAAAATCCCTTGCACAAAGTACAAAAGCCCAAAAGAGCTTTTGTAAAAAAGCGATTAACGCTTGGAGAACTGTGGACTTCTTCTTGCTTTCTTTCTACCGTATTTTTTACGCTCAACGATTCTTGAATCGCGAGTAAGTAAGCCAAATGGTTTTAAGATTCCTCTAAAGTCAGCATCCATAGCAGCAAGTGCTTTAGAAATACCGTGTCTTAGAGCGTCAGCTTGTGCTGAGTAACCGCCACCTTGAGTTGAAGCTTTAATGTCAAAGCTTTTCTCTTGCTTAGTAAGAACTAAAGGTTGACGAACGCGCATTTTAATTGTTTCATGACCACCAAGCCATGCTTCAAAATCAATACCATTTACTTCGATTTTGCCACTACCTGGAGCAGTAACCCAAACCTTAGCAATTGCAGTTTTTCTTTTTCCAGTTGCATATACTTTCGCCATGTTACTTTACCTCTGCCTTGCTAACTTGTGCTGTGTGTGGGTGTTCGCCACCAGCGTAAACTTTAAGCTTTTTGATCATATCTTTAGCAAGATTTGTTTTAGGTAACATGCCTCTTACGGCAAGTCTGTACAATTTTGCTGGATTATTGTTTAAAAGATCACCTAATTTTTCGGTCTTAACGCCACCGAAGTATCCAGTATGTCTGTGATACAGTTTTGAGTCTAGTTTTGTTCCACTAAACTCTACTTTTTCCGCATTGATGATGATAACAAAGTCACCACAGTCAACATTGGGAGTAAAGTAAGGTTTATGTTTGCCTCTAAGAAGTGTCGCAACCTCAGTAAGAACTTTTCCAAATCTCTTACCTGCGGCATCAACCACGATCCAGTCGCGTTTTACTTCGCTTGGCTTTATAGCTATTGTAGCTTTCATGTTGTTACAACCTTTGCCAAAATTATTTTAACGAAGTGAAAGTGTAGTAAAATAAAGCTTTTATATGGCTTAAATTAAGTGTTATATAAGCTTTTTACGAGTTCACACCGCTGTGCTCCAAGATAGCAGATATATCCCTCCACAGGCATACCATAAATCTGATGCAAGGCTTCTTGATACTTCGCAACTTGTACTTGATGTTTTTCGTGCAGTGTGCGGGAACTTTTATAGTCGATGACTACTATCTTGTCTTTGTATTCGAGCAATAAGTCGATTTGGTACCGTGCTTCTTGATAAAAAAGTGGCTGTTCTTTGTAACATTTTGCACCCTCAAGTAATGCTACAAAATCTTTTGAAGCAAGGAGTATTTCAACCCTTTGGCAAATATCGCCCAGTGCTTTTTCATCCAAAAGCTTTGTATATCTGTTGGTAAGCGCAGTGTACGCATCAGACAATGATAAAGGATGAAAGGAACTTAGCATCTCCAACATATAGTGCATAGCAATACCAAATGATATCGCTTGAATATCACTAGGTTCATTCTCTTCGCTCAAGGCGACCACTTCTTGAGAACCGTATTTATGAGGTATATGCACAATGACTTTGTTTGATTCTTCTTTTTCTACACTCTGCTTGACGCAAATTTGACCGATTTCACATGAACTTAGTTCAAGTATTTCAAAAGCACTCTCTTCTTCTTTAGCACAGACAAGAAGGGAACTTTTAGCGCGTGTAAAGGCGACATACAAAGCATTGAGTTTATCTTCACTGCTAAGGATTTTTTCTTTTTCTTTGGCGTTGGCATAAAGTTTATCAACATGCTCTCTGCCTGCGATATTGAGGTAAACTCCACTGATATCGATATCATTGTATTCATATAAAATCGTATGGCTGTTGTTATTTTCTTTGGTGAACCTATCGATAAGTACAACATGTTCAAACTCTAATCCTTTTGATTTATGCACCGTCAATACTCTAAGCCCATCTCTGTCCTCACTCTTTGCCTCATCGCTCAACTCTTCGAGTGCAAACAAAAAGGATTCGATGTCTTCAAATCGCCGTGCCACTTCAATAAATTTCAAGACATCCACACTCTCTTCAAAGAGTTTAAAAGTATCAACTATTTTGACGACAAGCTCCAAAGGAGGTGTGCCAATATCAAAGTTGTACATCTCTAACTTATCATTCCAAGAGCGCCCGATAAGCGTTAAAAAGTGCGCAAGATAAATCTTCTCTTTAAAATAGAGGTATTTGATAAAATAGATAATAGCCTTAACACTGTTCACTTCCACCAATCGTAAAGTCGCTTCAAGCCTTACATGTAAATGCTCAAAGTGGGATTGCATCAACTCTTTCATCGTATTGGCATCTTTGTTGGTGTAGACTAAAAGAGCGATGTCGTGAGGTTTGACACCACTTTTTAACAATCGCTCAACTGAGGCTATCACGCTTTTTTCAACCTCATTATCTTTGATGACTTGTACAAAACCTTCATTCCCAACTTTGGCAACTTTTTGAGGCTCATAAGAGGCAATTTTATCCGTAAATAAGTGATTGACAAACTCGACGATATGTTTGGTACTTCGATAATTGGTATCCAAAGTCTCTACATGTAAAGAAAGTTTTTCTTTCGCATATCCAAAAAGCTCTTTTGCGCCTCCACGAAAGCGATAGATCGACTGCTTTACATCGCCCACAAAAAAGAGTGTTTTAAAGCTTTTGACACCCACACCTGAGCGAATCTCTTCGATAATGGGCTCTAGGATTTTGTATTGTAAGACACTCGTATCTTGAAACTCGTCGATTAAAAGATGCTCTATCGCGCCATCAAGCCTGAAGTACAAAAAGTCTTTGGCTATCTCTTTTTGCAAAAGTGTGTAGAGTCTATTGGTCACATCGGTGAAACTCAGCTGTGAAAACTCTTTGGAAACTTGTAGAAGTGCTCTATCGTAAAGCTCAAACAGCTTTCCCATCTCGCCTAAAAAGTAAGCTTCTTTGGCTTCAAAATACGCGTGGATTGCTCTTTTCAATCTCACTAATAACCCATTTGTCTCATCATTGGCATACTTTGCATATACCCAATATCCAAAGTCATCATGCGATAAAAATCCACTTTTCATCAACTTTTCCATATTCGTTGAGTCAAAAGTTTTCAAGCCCTGATTTCCAAGTCCTAATTTCTCAAAAGTATCTTTAATCTGCCCAAGAATCTCAAAGATACTCAATGGAGAAACATAGTCGCACCTTTGGATGCTCGTTATATCAAATTCACCCTTTTTCTGATACAACCTATCCAACAGTGCAAATATATCACCTAGTTTTTTGTTTTCATTCAAGCTAAACGCAATCAGTGCTTGATAAAGATTGGCACCCTGAGCCTGCTTTAAAAATCGCTCCAAAACCTCTTCATATAAGCCTGTGTGGTCGGTTTTAAAATCAGGCATCAAACCTACATGTAAAGCAAATTGACGCAAGATGCCACCAAAGAACGCATCGAGTGTTGAGATTTTAATATCCGCTTGTAAAAGACTTTGCATGACACTGTTTTTTTGTGCCAAAACAGCTTCTCTGCTTTTTCCTGTCTGTTGACAAATCGCATCTAGTTCATCTTTGAATTCAAGATTTTTAAGTGTTTCGAAGATTCTTTGCTTCATCTCAGCAGCGGACTTGTTGGTAAAAGTGAGGGCGACGATCTTTTGCGGATTTGCCCCTAAAAAAAGTAAAGAGAGATACCGAACACTGAGCGCAAAAGTTTTGCCACTTCCTGCACTTGCTTCAAGCGCAAGATAAGATTTAAAATTATCACTCATACCAAATCCTCTCTTCCGCACAGTAGCACATAAGGGCAAAATTTGCATGATTTAAGGGATTCACACTTTTCAAAACCACTCATAGGC
>JAQWCT010000127.1 GCA_028705785.1 Sulfurospirillaceae bacterium
CGACCTTTTTTTTGAATGCTTGATGTCATTTCGCATGGCTCACCAACCAAGTCAAAATCAGCCAATATAATGTCATTTAAAGCGTCAAATGTACTATATTTTTCGCCATTTTTCTTAAAACCACCGAGCCATTTTTTTCGAGGTGTTTTATCCTCATCCCAATCATAAGCACTTGCAATGACCAATAAACCATTTTGCACAATACGCTCTTTGATATTTTCTAAAAAGAGTTTAGGGTCGTACAAAGTATCTAACACATCATTAGCCAGAACCAAATCGTAACCATCAAAATAGGGCTTTAGATTGTGTGGGTCACCTTGCCAAAATTCTACTTTTTTTGGCTCATCTGTGATGCCAAAATCAGCCAAATTCTTTTCAACAAAAAGCGCCAATTCGCCCTCATCTTTGAGCGCATATTTAAGCTTTCCACTCTCTTTAAATGAAGTCGCAAGTCGTACAATACGGGCAGTAAACTCTATGCCATGGACTTTTTCAAAGGCTTTTGCTAGCCCATAAGTTGTTCTTCCCGCTCCAAAGCCTATCTCAAGGGCTTTACTTTTTTGACTATCCAGCCCTAAACAAAACTGCGCTATTGCTTCATGGTAGTGACTCTCACCAAAATGTGCATCGCATACTTGGGAGAGCTCAAAATCCATCTCATAAAAAACGGATTGTGTTTCTATTTTTTGGGTTGATTCAACATAGCGAAATCCTGCATGTTGGTAAAAATGTCTCCTAAAAGCGTAACGAGAATCTTTAATGATTTCATTGCCTGTGCTGATCCATGAACCACCTTTGATAAGGTTATGTCTATCATCAAAAGTTGGCACAGAAAAATCGTCATACAAAGGATGCACACTAAATCCATCAAAGCCATTCATAGGTGTTTCACTCCATTGCCAAACATTGCCGATGATGTCGTAAAATTCGCCAAACTTAAAGGTGTCAACTGGCACGCTGGAAGCAAAATATTCTAAATTGACATTTGCAGGTGCTTTGTCCCAAAATGGCTCATCAACCTTTACATGGTTGTTTCGAAGCACATACCACTCTTCTTCGCTCGGTAAGCGAATGCTTTTATGCTCACGGATACTTTTCCAATTACAAAAAGCCTTAGCTTCAAGGTAATTAACCTCAACAGGCCAACTAAGAGGCATTGCTATCTCATCAGTCATGGTGCGCAAAACATAGCCATCCGATGTTTGTCTCCAAAATAGAGGCATTTTGGCATCTTTAAAACTTTTCCACTTCCAGCCCTCTTCGCTCCAAAATATTTCTTGTGCGTATCCATTGTCTTTGACAAACTCCAAAAACTCAGCGTTTGAGACGAGATATTTAGAAGCTTTAAAGTCTTTGACTTCTTTTACATGGTTGCCATATTCATTGTCCCAACCATACAGCGCGTCATCTCTTTTTTTGCCCAAAGTGACCGTTTCACCCTTTACATGTAAGAGTTCATTGCGAACCACAGGCGTATCGATAGGGCATATTTTCCAAAAATTCTGACTCACTACGCGCTCAAGCGGGAGTTGTCTTATCAGCACAGAAGAGGTTTCAAGATGGATGCGTTCATGCTCAATCCCCATCATAATCGCCCAAAATGGTGACTCCCAACCAATAGGCAAACTAAGCGGCAGTGTATCGATAAGAAATAAGATTTTTTCCTTGACAGCGTCACGATAGGCTCTAATTTCACTGATTTTTGGCCATTTATAATGAGACTGATTGAGGTCATCCCAACTCATCTCATCAACGCCAATAGCAAAAATGGACTCAAAAGTAGGATTGATGCGTTTGTCGATTAGCTTTGCCAAAACCAGTTTATTGATGAAAAAAGTAGCCGTGTGCCCAAAATAAAAGACCAATGGATGACGCAGAACATCGGCGGTGAGATAGTAACTTTCATCGTCTTTAAGCGTTTCAAAAAGCTTTTCATAAACCGTATAGCTTTGAAGAAAATACTCTCTTATTTCTGCCCTTTTTTGCTGGACACTACCTTCGTTTAAAATAATATTTCTAGTGGGAATAAGACTCTCCATGCGTTCTACCTCAGGCTATCTTGTATCTTTTTAATATCAATAATGGCTTTATCCAAGTCTTCAAGATCAAGCATATTTGGTCCATCACACAACGCCTCACATGGATTAATATGCGTTTCAAAAAAGAAACCATCCACGCCCACAGCCGCAGCTGAACGCGAAAGCGGTCTAACAAACTCTCGTTTCCCACCACTTTTTCCACCCTCAGTTCCTGGCATCTGTACTGAATGGGTCGCATCAAAAATGACAGGAGCAAACTCACGCATAATGCCAAAAGACCTCGCATCAACCACCAAATTGCCATATCCAAAAGTACTTCCTCGCTCAGTTAGCCAAACACCTGTTTTTTTAGCAACTTCATAACCTTCTTCTTTAATGCCTCTAGTCTCCAAAATCTTCTTTACCGAGTAGCGCATATCGGCAGGATTTAGAAACTGCCCTTTTTTTACATTCACTACGCATTTAGTTTGTGCAGCAGCGACTAATAAGTCAGTTTGACGGCATATAAATGCAGGTATTTGTAATACATCAACCACTTCACCCACAGGCTTTGCTTGCGTGTAATCGTGAATATCTGTTAAAAGTTTAAATCCAAATTCAGCTCTAACCTCATCTAAAAGTTTTAAACCCTTTTCCAATCCTGGACCTCTAAAACTATCGATGCTCGTGCGGTTTGCTTTATCAAAACTCGATTTAAAATAAAAATCTATCGTTTTATCTTCATGGTATTTGACCAATTTTTCTGCCACGGCGAAAAGATTGTCTCTACTTTCGATGACACATGGTCCTGCTATTAAAATCATACTTTCTCCCTTGCTACAATTATTCCACTGATAACGACGGCGAGTATACCCAATACTCCTAAAAAATCAGGTAAAGGATCACCCAAAATCACCCCAATAATCAGTGCAAAAAAGATAATCGAATACCCGGCAGCGCCTACAATCCCAGCGCGTTCAGCACCAAAAGATTTTGTCATATACACCTGCCCAATAGCCCCAGATATCCCCATCAAAGCGATATAAAGCCATGCGATTCCCTGAGGCATTACAAACTTGCCCATCATAAAATCAAACATTTCTACATGATAAAATTCACCTATAATCATCAAAATAACAGGAACAACGGTTCCCAAAGAGACAAACGCTAAAACAATCGTCCTAGTATCGTAAAACTTTTTGAGCTCTCTTACACTCGTATACGCCAAAGCGGCTCCTAGCCCACTTAAAAGTCCAAAAATATCCGTTTTGGAAAGCGTCAAACCACCTGGTTTCATAATCAACACAATCCCTAAAAAACCTATCGCAACAGCAAACCAACCTTTGACGCCTATCTTCTCATTTAAAAATAAAAACGCCAATATAACCGTAAATATAGGTGCTGTACGGGAAAAAGTCATCGCATCGGCGAGGGGAATATGAGCGATATTGTAGAAAAAAGCCAACATGGCGCTAAAACCTATGAAAGCGCGAAAGAGTAAAAGCCAAGGTTTGCCACCGATTTGGCGAATGGGTCTTTTAAAAATCGTAGAAGCCACCAATAACACCCCAATACCATTGCGAAAAAAGACTACTTCAATAGAATCCATATGGGCACTTAAAACTTTTGCCAAAGCCCCATCAATCGCAAAACTAAACGAAGAGATAAGCATAAACAAAACGCCTATGTTAATGCTCCCTATAAACTTTTTCACGCACTCTCCAATCCACAAATAGTATGCAATCTTAATCCAATCTGTGTTAAAATCCGTTGATTTTTTATAAGTACCAAAACATACTTAGGAGTGTTCTATGGATTTTACTTTTTTTCTCAATTATAAGATTTTGGGATTTCCATTGGTCGACCTTCTTATCGGAATAACAATATTTTTATCTGCTTTTTTTCTGCGCAATGTTATTGCATCGATTATTTTAAAACCTTTTCGCATTATCGCACGCAAAAGAGGCAATGAAACGGATGATACACTCATCAATGTTATTGAGGCACCTTTAAAATTATCCATCGTGATTATCGGTGTCTATTTGTCAACACAATGGCTTCCGTTTAAAGCATTTGACAACTTTATTATGCTCGTTTGTAAGTCATTTTCTACCCTGATATTTTTTTGGATTCTTATTCGTCTGGTGGACAAATTTTCAACGATTTTTAACTTTTTTTCTTCTAAATTAGGAAAAGACCTTAATGATGGTGTTCAAAACTTTATGGTTAAAACCCTTCGCATTTTACTCATCATTTTAGGAGCCATGGCAATTTTACAAGAGTGGGGAATCAATGTCAGTGCTTTTGTTGCCTCACTAGGGCTTGGCGGTTTGGCATTTGCCTTAGCCGCTAAAGATACTGCTGCGAATCTTTTTGGTTCATTAGTCATTTTTAGTGATAGCCCTTTTCAAGTAGGCGATTGGGTAGAAACTGCTTCAGCGGAGGGCACTATCGAGGAAGTGGGTATTCGCTCTACCAAAATCCGAACTTTTGCCCAAGCACTCGTGAGTGTTCCCAATTCCATTATGGCAGACACCACTATCACTAACTGGTCACGCATGGGAAAACGCCGTGTGAGAACACGCATTGGTTTGACTTATGGAACTTCTGTGGAACAAATGCAAGCTATTATTGAAGAAATTACACAGATGCTTAAAAATCACCTTGATATTCATCAAGAAGTCATTTTGGTAAGTTTTGATGAGTTTGAAAACAGTGCTCTAAGCATCTTACTCAACTTTTTTACCAATACCGTTGAGACGGCAGAATATTTACATGTAAGGCAAGATGTCAATTTTAAAATCATGCAAATTGTGGCCAAACACGATGCCGCTTTTGCTTTCCCATCACAGACCCTTTATGTAGAGAGTTTACCTAAATAACAGCAAAAAAAAGATATAATCAAGCCAATTTATGTAAAGGTATCTATGAAAAAAATAGCCATTATAGGGCTTCCCAATGTAGGCAAAAGCTCTCTTTTTAACCGTATAGCCAAACAACGCATCGCCATTACCTCTGATTTTAGTGGTACCACGCGCGATATTAAATCTCATCTCGTGCATATCACCGATAAACCTTGTCTTATCTTAGACACAGGCGGACTTGATAGTTCTAATGAACTTTTTGAAAATGTACGAACTATGTCGATGGATGCTTCTAAAAAAGCAGATATTATCCTCATGGTCGTCGATGGAAAAATGCTCCCCAGTGATGAAGAAAAAAAGATTTTCTACACCCTTCAAGCACGCAAAAAACCTATCGCTTTGATCATTAACAAAATCGACAATGACAAAGAGATGGAAAATGCTTGGGAATTTGATGAATTTGGAGCAGACTTTGTCTTTCCTATCTCTGTTTCACATAACCGTGGCGTTTCTGCCCTATTAGGCTGGATAGGTGAATTACTGCCTTTTCCAGAGGGCTATAAAGCGCCTGAAGAATCAAATGAAGACGGCACAGAAGAAGCCTTTGACGATGCAGACGAAGATTTTGAAGACGAAATCGAACCTGAAGTTGAAGTTGAAAAACCTGAAACCAATCAAATCAATATCGCTATCATCGGCCGTGTCAATGTAGGCAAAAGTTCGCTTCTTAATGCTCTCGTGGGAAAACAACGCTCTGTTGTCAGTAGCATCGAGGGAACAACCATCGACCCTGTGGATGAGAGTATCGACTATGAGGGTAAAGTACTTAACTTTGTCGACACCGCAGGACTTCGTCGTCGTGGCAAGATAGAGGGTATCGAAAAATTTGCTTTGATGCGTACCAAAGAGATGTTAGAACGAGGCAATATCGTTCTTCTCGTCCTTGATGCCAGTGAAACCTTTAAAGAATTAGATGAACGCATCGCTTCGTTGGCAGATGAAAACCATCTTGCGTGCATCATCGTTTTAAACAAATGGGACAAAGCACTCGAAGACTACGACACCACTGTTGCAGAACTCAGATACCGCTTCAAGTTTCTCTCTTACGCACCCGTCATCACCGTTTCAGCACTGACCAAACAAAGAGTCTCTAAAATCAAAGATATGATTCTTGATGTGTACACAAACTACACACAAAGAATTCCGACTTCAAGACTCAATGAAATCATTAAAGATGCAACGATTAAACATCAAATCCCTAGTGAAAAATCAAAAATTATCAAAATCTATTTTGCTACACAGTACGGCACCAAACCTCCACGCATCGCCCTTGTCATGAACAAACCAAGATCACTTCACTTTAGTTATAAACGCTACTTGGTCAACAAACTTCGCGATAACTTCAATCTCGAAGGTAGCCCAGTTCTCCTTTACCCACGAGGACGAGGAGAAAAAGACAACGAAGAGCCAACCAATGCCGATGCATAAAAACAAAAATATCGTTCTCGTTGGCTTTATGGGTGTCGGTAAAGGCACCATCGCAAGAGCGCTTATCAAAAAAAATAAAAAGATAGGTCTTGATACCGATGACCTGATAGAAAGTATGGAAAATCGTAAAATCAAAGCAATTTTTGAAGAAGATGGTGAAAATTACTTCCGCAAACTTGAACAAAAAATGGCAAAGTGGCTTGAAAAAAGTGTCAAAAACTGTGTCATTTCCACAGGTGGTGGATTTTATAAAGTGACAAATCTCTCAAAAATTGGCACCGTTGTCTACTTGAAATCTAGTTTTGAAGGTATTTTAAAACGACTCAAAGAGCATGAAAATGCCGAAGTTAAACTGGCAAAAAGACCTCTTTTGAGTGACCTTGAAAAAGCGAAAAAGCTTTTTGATGAACGCGAAAAAGCCTACGAGTCAAAAGCCGATATTATCATCGATGTGGAAGATAAAAAAATCAAAGTTATCATTAACGAACTAACCAAAATACTTAAAAATTAGGATTGATTGTATGAGAGTTTTAACAGGAATTCAGCCCTCAGGTGCCTTGCATCTTGGTAATTACTTTGGGGCTATCAAACAAATGTTGGATTTACAAGAACGAAGTGACCTTTTTATCTTTATCGCCAACTACCACGCCCTTACCTCACTTAAAGATGGCAAAGCACTACGGGAGAATACCTTAGACGCCGCCATCAATTTTCTCTCTTTAGGCATAGACCCAAACAAAGCAACCTTCTGGGCACAATCTGATGTCAAAGAAGTCTTAGAACTCTACTGGATTCTCTCAGGTTACACACCGATGGGACTCTTGGAGCGAGCGCACAGTTACAAAGACAAAGTGGCTAAAGGCATCGCCGCTAATCACTCTTTATTCTCCTATCCTGTCTTGATGGCAGCTGATATTTTGCTTTATGACTCAGCCATCGTGCCTGTGGGCAAAGACCAAATCCAACATGTAGAGATGACACGCGACATCGCCATCAAATTTAACAACGACTTTGGCAATGTCTTAAAAATCCCAGAATTTAAAGTGGACGAAGAAGTAGCCACTGTTCCAGGACTTGATGGAGCGAAGATGAGTAAAAGTTATGGTAACACTATCGACATCTTTTGCAGTGAAAAAGAACTCAAAAAAGCTACTTCTAAAATCGTTACCGACTCAACGCCTATGGAAGAATCAAAAGACTTTTCTACATGTAATGTTTTCGCTCTAGCTAAACTCTTTTTAGAAAATGACGAAGTAGAAGCATTACAACAGCGCTACCTTAAAGGTGGCGAGGGTTATGGACACTTTAAAGCCTATTTGCAAGGGTTGATTTGGAACTATTTTGAAGAGGCTAGAGACAAGAGAGCTTACTATCTTGCACATCAAGATGAAGTAT
>JAQWCT010000128.1 GCA_028705785.1 Sulfurospirillaceae bacterium
CATCACCATATTTTTTCTGTAACTCTTTAATTTTTGGCGCAAGCTCTTTAAGCTTGTTCATCGATACCATACCTTTGTATGTCAAAGGATAAAGCACCAAACGAATCATAATAGTCATAGCAACAATCGCCCAACCCCAGTTACCAAACAATCCGTGCAAATAGGAAAGAAGCGTGAAGAGTGGTTTTGAAATAAAGGTAAAAAATCCATATTCTATAACATCTGATAATTCTTCGTTAATACTTTTAAGTATTTTATGGTCTTTGGGTCCGATATAACCGCTAAGTTTAAAATCTTCACTACCTTTAACAAAAAGGAGTGGTGATTTTTCTTTACCTACGGAGATAACAGCATCTAGACCTTTATCCAGTTGATAAAAAAATGTGGTGTAGTATTTATCTGCTGTTGCGACTATTTTTGCATTTGCAAATTGCTCATCACCTTTGGCATCACCATCATCGATGGTTTTGATGGTATTGTCCATCTTTTTAATCAAAGCACCATGAAAAGTATAACTATCTACTGCAATAGTTGGGTGAAAACCAGGAGTTACAAAATAGTCCTTTGGAGAACTAAGCTTTACATGTAAGTCATATTTTCCTGAGGGAAAGAAAGTTAAAGTTTTAGTGATACTCAAAGCACCTAGCGTTTGGGTCAATACAACACTGCTTCCATTCTCGCTTACTTCAACCATGTTTTTATCAGCACTATAACTCATCACAAAAGCATCAGCATTAACCGCTTTATCGCTAAATCTTACCTCAAGTGGTAATAAACCTTGTGATACATCAATAAGTTGAAATCGCTCGCCTTGTTCATCTTTATATTTTGCTTCTTCAAGATAAAACTTGACAATTCTACCTAATCTATCAATCTGGACTTCATAAGAAGCCGCTTTAATAGTCGTAATAATTTCATCTTCTTTAACATTAGTCACAGGAGCATTTGTCACATCGCTAGCAACTAAAGATTTAACTTCTGGTGCGGTAGATGCTGCACTTTTTGTTGTGTCTTGTTGCTCTTTGGTGATGGAAGTCGTTTCAGTTTGAGGAAGTGTTTTGGGGATAAAAAAATGATCATAAAGTGCAAAAAAGAGAAATGATAATGCGGTTGCGATGATAATTCGCATCTGAGGACTTAATTTATCTAGCACGAGATTCCTTTTATTTCAATATTTAAAAGCTTTTACAAGATAAAAACTTTGTTTATCTTTGGGTATAAACCAAAAATAAATAGATATAGATTGAAGTTTATGTGGCATAAGAGGAGAAGATGCAAAAACTTTTTGCACTATGGGATAATCAATCCCACCAGGAAAAAGCTGGTTGCATTTTAAGATGCGGATAAAACTGTAAAAGATAGCTTTTAAAAAACTATTGTGTAAAAGTTGCTCTTTTGCATACTGCGAACAGGTAGGATAATATCTGCAACTTCCATAGCCAATCAGTGTAAAAAACTTCTGATAAAGCTTTATGATAAACAGGGCAAAAGATTTCATTCTTTCACACAGTTTAATTTTTTCATAGACCAAACAAGGCTCTTTTTTAGAACCTCGTAGGGTATTTGATTCATCTTCTCTTTTGCTACAAAAACATACACGCCATCATGCAAATTATCTTGAATTTCTAAAAAAATAGCCCGAAGTCTTCGTTTAGCTAAATTTCGCTTGATAGCATTACCGACTTTTTTACTTGCCGTAAAGCCAACTCGTTTTTTGATATCACTATTGTAAAAAACTAAGGCACTTTCTGTGTGCCATTTTTTTGCATTGTTATAAATATATGAATACTCTCTTGTTGCCTTGAGAGTTTCATACTCTTTTAAACGGCCAATTTTCTTCTTCCTTTGGCGCGTCTAGCAGCAATGACTTTTCTTCCACCTTTAGTCTTCATTCTTACTCTAAAACCGTGTGTGCGTTTTTTTGGAGTATTGTGTGGCTGATAAGTTCTTTTCATCAAAAGTCCTTTTATAAAAAATAATTTAAGGTACGGATTTTACCTCAACTTTACTTAAATTTGCATAAGCTTAGATTAAGCACGCCGTTACATGTAAGGAATTACCGTACTTCTAAAACTTGCTTCTTTAACACTTCTTTGTCTATCTTGCCTTCACTTACAGAGGTTAAGGGTAGTTTTTCTTTATACATGATAATGGAGGGAATCATATGGTTAGGGAGATGTTTTTTAAGTTCAAAAAGTATTTCATTTTTGGGCAATTCTCTTTTAGCACTATAAACCATCACTATCTCTTCTTCAATTTTTTCATTTTCAATTGAAAAAACAGCACATTGCGTAATATCCACTATTCTATCATGAACTACACTTTCAATTTCATAGGGACTGATACGAAAACCACACGATTTGATCATATCGTCTTTACGGGAAACAAAATAGATATAGTCCTCTTCATCTCTATACACAAAATCACCACTACACACCACGATTTCATCCGTCAAATCACCCTCTAAGTTCACGATATTTTTCAAAATCTGGATGCTTTGAAGTCGTTTTTGTGTATCTTCTCTTGATTTCCAATACCCTTTATAAATATACCCTCCACGATGAATCAATTCGCCTATTTCACGCGGTTTACACTCCATGCCTTGCTCATTGATGATGTGTATTTCCACACCAGGGATGGGCTTTCCAATAGAATTTGGACGAATTTTAAGTTGCGCAGGATCAAGATAAGTAGAACGAAATGCTTCGGTCAGTCCATGCATGGAGAAAAATTGTGCATTGATAAATCGCTCTTCAATATCGTTAATCATCTTAGGCGTTATTTTTCCACCCGAAGAGGTCACAATGCGGACATTGGCTAAAAGTTTGGGATGAGGAATGCGTTTGGTGTCACCTTCAAACATCTGCGTAATATGTGGAGGCATTACGGGTAAAATCGTTACTTTGTCATTGATAAGATGGTTGAAAAAATCTGCTGGAAGTACGAGTGAATGAATCGCTAAAGTGGCGTTATTGTAAATCGCACAAAAAATTTGGTTCAATCCATAATCAAGGATAAACGGTAAAGTACCAGAGATAACATCATCGCTTTTAAGATGAAGATACTGAGAGACGACCCTTGCACTATCAATTAAGTTGCGATGCGTTAAGACGATGCCGCGAGGAAAACCTGTCACACCAAAACTATAAGTAATCGCAGCATTTTTATAATCCATAATGTTACATGTATAGATATCACTGCAACATTTATAAATCTCTTCAAAAGAGACGATGTCTCGCTCAATTGCTTCATAAGTAACGATTTTGCCGTTATAATTGATTTCATCAATATTTTTAATTTTGGCTTTATCGGTGATAATACACTTAATATCGCAATCTTTAACGATATGCTCTACTTGCTCAGGTTTGAGTAACCTTGAAATAGGAACAAATATATACTCAGTCGAGAGCAATGCCAAAATAGCGATAACTTGCTCGCTTCCTTTGTGTGAATAGATACCAATACGCGAACCACTTTCCAATTTTAATTCAGAAAAATATCGTGCGATTTGATTGACTTTTTTAAAGAGTTCGCCAAAACTCAACTGTTTTTGACCATCAATAATAGCAATTTTATCAGGACAAATTTCATTAGCTTTTTCAATCAGTGTTCGGATACAATTTATAGACATTTTGGCTCCTTATGGGTATCATTTTTCATTCCTAGCGTCCATATGGCGTAATCATAATCCATAACAATCGTAGGAAGTGAGTGTAAATTCATAACTTTTCGGTAGAAAAATGCGATGATAGCTTCGACTTCTTCATAGGATAGCACCTTGGTAATGCCTCCTGTTAGAACGATACTTTTTAAAAGTTCAAGATGCAAGGTTACATAGGCAGGATTAAGTCTTGAAACTTTGTAAAGTACTAGGAAGATAGAAAGTTGCATTAAAATACGCAGTGACTTTGCACTCTCTTCTTCTAAAATATTTTCGGTAACATTGAGATAAGAGAGTAATTCATACACAAATTCATTGTTTTTAGCCGCAAAGATGAGTGTCTCTTTGGATTTGTAAACACCTAATTTTTTGAAAACAAGCCTATCGTATTCACTATCACTCAAGATATTATCACGCACCAAATCACGACTATAATGAATATCTGTTGTGGCCCCACCAATATCAACGACAATGAAAGGATTGACCACTTCAAAATTCGCATCAATAAGTGGTAATGAGCGATTGACGATGTAAGGTGTTGAGTAAATTTGGTTAGAAGTAAACTCGTAAAGATGTTTGATATCTTCTTTGCCCACAATGTCAGCTTGGTAAAGATTGGTCAGATATTCTTTAAGCTCTGCTCCGTTTACATGTAACTTTTGCGTGATGATGTTATCTAGAACTTTAAGATTGGGGATATTTTGACTAAGATAAGCTGCATCTTGCGTTGTTCCCACATAAACGATGTTGCTGTATTGGACTTTTGAAAGATAGTTAAAAAGCCTCTCGTCAAAAACACCACCAATGCCATCAATGCCTCCAACGATAATGACCACATCAATCAACTCTAAAGGTGCTTTACTCTCTTCGATCTTACTGTACAAAATCGTATCGATGATGTTAATACCCGAGTTAAAAGCGATATTTTTAGCAAATTTAAGGCTAAAAGAGTTCGTAAGTCCGATGATAAGAGTACTGAGCCCTCCATTGGCGGATGAACAGATATAAACATCTTCTTTGGCATAGTGTTTAAAAATATCGCCGCATTTAGTGAGCAAATCATCATAAATATCTTTTTTAAAATCCCTAAAAAACTGAGCAAGCTTCGTCTCTTCGCAAACTTTAAAGTAGGTACTTCCTACATCAATCAGCAGTTTACTCATAGCATCGCTCCTATATCGTGGATAATTTTATTGATGACTTCTGTTTTACTTGGCGGTAAATTAACTTTGGATTTTTCATAAGCAAAACACTTATCACTTAGTGGTAACTTTCCTTTTTCTATAATGCGGATATTGCCATTGTCATCTCGAATAGTAATAACTGCGTTATGATTGATGATATGGGGCGAAAAAGGAACATCGATAATGCCATTTTTAATGGAGTTAAACACTTTACGCCATAAAGTATCGGCTTGGTCATTAAACACAGCGTCCATGATAGAGCGAACCTCAGCTTCTAAGTTTTCTTCTTCAGCCTCATCGCTAATAACAGGAAGTCCTTTAAGCGTACGAAGCGTATATTTGGTATTGGCAACGGATTGTGCGTTACACTGCATGGTAGGAATACCAAACGCTTCATCTCTGGTTTTAATGATGATTTTATCTGCCCTTACCATCGCTGCAATGACGGTATTAGTATTGATTAAAGAATCAGAGAGCTCTTTATTACGAGGGAAAGCGCCCATCCATTGGTGATAAACCAAATTGATGATAGCATCCTCTCCTCCAAACTGGTTGGCATATTCACGAGAGAGTTTTTTCAAAACATTGGATGTGATGATATCTTGCATCATCGAGCCATTTTGTGAAAAACTCACTGAAAATGACTTCACGCCCTCTTCGATGGAAAGTAGCATCTCAATGAGTTGTATCACGATAACGATACAAGGAGGAACGAGTGTTGCAGTAAGTGGTCCAAAAGATTCTCTATTGATAGGCTCATTGAGGGTTGAATACTTAGCACAGACTTTATCGACATATTTCCAGTACAAAAAGGCTTTATCAAGAGGGAAGTTTTTAGAATATGGCAACATATAAGTGATAGGGCCACCTTCAATCTCAAATATGCCTGAAGCCAATGCTGTCTCTACCAAAAGCCTTGCATCGGGTGTTCCGTGTCGTAAACTTACTGGCTTATTAAAATGTGTCACCATTTTTCTCGTTGTTCTATAACCATGATTGACCAATGGATAGCCGTTGAGCATATCCATCTCATTTTCTTCTGAGAGGGTGAGCATTTTTTGTGCCATGGCGTAGTCATTAAGTCTCGTGTTACTATCGATTGTTAAAGGCAAAACATCGATATCTGCGGTCATAAATGTTTCATAAAGTTCAAACATCTTTTTATAAGTAGGAAAACCGCCTCTTGGCTGAACCAATACTCTATCTCTTTTTTTAAAGTGATGCGAGATAAAAAGTTCTTTGGAAGCTCCTTTAATAAATGATTCTATCTCATCAAAATCAAAGGCATCAACAAATTCATTGCGGGTGATGATATCCCGTTCTTTTTGTAGTAAACTCATGCTCGCTCACTCATATATTTTTCTAGTTCATCTAAGCCCGTATTAAGATCAACTTGATGAAAGACTAAGTCAAAGCCGTAGGATTGGTACTTTGGTATAATATCACTTTGTTTGGCTTCACCGACTGCGAGATTGCCACCGATGACAAAAACAACATCTCTTAGCGTGTATTCGGAGCGCAAAAACTGCAAGTCCCTACACCAACCCTCAGCCTCACCATTAAGTGAAGAGATAAGTAAAATATCTGCATCAGTTTCGACCACCGCATCGATAAACTCCTCCAAGGAAGTATTGACGCCTAGATTAAAAACTTCAAAACCTCTTGCTTGTAAAGAAATATCAATCAGTCTATTTGCCACCACATGAATGTCATTTCCGATTACGCCCGTTACTACTTTTTGCATCTGTTTGCCTAAATTTTTTTGTATAATGGCACATTTTATCTCAACTGAGCTTATACACTATTTACAAGGAAAATCAATGAAATTTTACACAGCAGACCTTTGCGACAAATACGGCGACCAAGTACAAGTACTAGACCCCATCTTAAAATCTTATGGTGGTGCTAAAAAAATGATGGGACAAATCGTCACCTTAAAAATAGAAGACAACAATACAAGCTTAGCCCAAGTCGTCAAAACGGAGGGAGAAGGCAAAATCCTTGTCGTCGATGTTAGCGCAAAATATACGGCTGTTGTGGGAGACAATATGATGAAATTTGCCCTTGAAAACAACTGGGCAGGAATGGTCATCAATGGATATGTGCGAGATACTAAAAATACGAAAGAAATTGAAGTAGGTCTTTTTGCCCTTGGAACTTGTCCACAAAAAACAGTTCCACTCAAAGAAGGAACTTTACATGTAGAGCTTACTTTTGGTGGTGTGACTTTTAGAGAAGGTGAGTATCTTTATGCCGATAGAGATGGCATCATTGTAAGTGCTAAACCTTTGGAAATGTAACGCAATCTTTCATTATCTTGTGCCACGCCTCATCAAAGTGTTTTTGAATAAATGCTTTAGTGTGTGGCACACTACACTTTGAACAATCTAAATGTTCCACACCCTCATACATAAATCTTGAAGCTTTTTTAGAGTTAATGGAACACAGACTCTTCACTAACACACCCTCTTTTTCTTCAATACCTTCATCATTAAACCTAAAATAAGGACAAGCACACATGTAACAGTTGAGATATTTGAGATTATGGCACTTTTGTTTGTTAGTATACAATAGACAAAAATCTGGCTCTTTTTCGACCATATTCTCAAAAATAAAATAATGAATTATTTCATTTTGTGATAGACCTTGTTCTTTTAATTTTTGAATAATATGATGATGTTTTTGGTCATGTTCAACAAACCAAGAAAAATAACTCATAAATTGCATTTTCCTGTAAAAAAATGGTTAATTTTATTGTAAAATTCCCACAAAGGAATCCTATGAAAAAAATTTTAACCATTTTAGCACTTATTTCAACTTTATTTGCAGACAATACAAACGATTTGGAAGATATTAACTAAGAA
>JAQWCT010000129.1:0-5110 GCA_028705785.1 Sulfurospirillaceae bacterium
AAGTGACCAAGACCAAGATATGGCACATCAAATTCAGACTGTCGTAGCACAAACAGATCAGATAAAAGGTGTTTTAGCCATGATCAAAGACATCGCTGATCAAACCAATTTGCTAGCTCTTAATGCAGCTATTGAAGCAGCAAGAGCAGGGGAGCATGGGCGAGGCTTTGCCGTTGTTGCTGATGAAGTTCGAAAACTTGCAGAGAGAACCCAAAAATCACTCTCTGAAATTGATGCAACTATTAGTGTTATTGTCCAAGGGGTAACGCAACTAAGTTCACATATGGAAACAAACTCTGAAAATATCCGTTTGATTTCAAACAATGCTTTGACGGTACAAAGTGAAACAGAAGAGACAAAAAATAGAACTTTACAATCTATCGATGTCTCAAAAAGAGCTTCTAAAAAAGTAGTTGAAATTTCACATATGACCAATGTGATGATGGAGCAAATGAAAAAGACACTGAGTCTTTCAGATAATAATGAAAAGATATCAGAAGAGTTAGCCAATATCTCACAGCAAATGTTAGAGTTGTCAAAAAACCTAGATGAGACGCTTTCTTCGTTTAAAGCTTAAATACTGATGCAAAGAGAGATTACTCTCTTTGCATACTCTCTACTTTTTCTTCAATACTTAAGAGCTCTTCAATCAATTTCTCTAACAAAGCCTCTTTTTCATCGAGTGTTTGACTTAGTTTCCCTAGTCCAATTTTTTGATAACATTCAGGATTTTCAAGGCATTTATTAAGGTCTAGTATCTCATTTTCAAGCGCATCGATTTCCCCTGGAAGTGTTTCTAACGCTCTTTGTTCTTTATAGCTTAGTTTTACAGCAGAGGACTCTTTCGTTTTTTGAACTTTTGTCTCTTGCATTGTAAGAGATTGCTCATTTTTTTCAAGCTCATCTAACTCTTTTATCTCTTTTTCTATCTCTAAATACTCACTATAGTTTTGGTAGCTCTCTTCGATTTTACCTTCACCTTTAAAAACATAAAGTTTTGATGCCATTTTATCAACAAAGTAGCGATCATGGCTAACGAAAATAACAGCTCCTTTAAAACTTTGGATATACTCTTCTAGGATATTGATGGTGGGAATATCAAGGTCATTGGTTGGCTCATCTAAGATAAGACAATCGACTTCTTTGGTAAATAAAAGCGCAAGGGCGACACGATTTTTTTCTCCACCGCTTAAGACACCTATCTTTTTATTGACATCTTCTTTGGGGAAAAGAAAGTCTTTGAGGTAGCCAAAGACATGCATGTTTTTACCCTTAACATCAACCCTATCCCCTCCATTAGGGCAAAAAGTTTCGATAAGGTTTTTGTTATCATCGAGCATTCCTCTTTGTTGGTCAAAGTAACCTATCTTGAAATCGCCTATATGTAAGACGCCGCTATCGATGGGAAGTTCGCCTAAAAAGATTTTTAAGAGGGTGGATTTGCCCGTACCATTTTTCCCTACTATGGCGATGCGGTCTTTTTGTAAAATGCGTGTTGTAAAGTTTTCAATAAGGTTTTTATGCCCCAATTTTTTAGACATGTCGTACATTTCAAAAAGCATTTTTTGTTTATTGATGATTTTATCGCCATTGAAATTGTACTTTTCTCTCTCCAATTCAAGTTTGAGCTTTCGTACCAAAGAAGGATTTTTTTTGCTTTGGTCTCGCAGTTCAAAAACCCTTTGTTTGCGTCCTTCGTTGCGTTTGAGTCGAGCTTTGACACCTCGTCTTAGCCACTCTTCTTCACCTTTGAGATATTTGAGTAAGTTGTCATGTTGTTTTTGAATGGTAAGGATGAGTTGTTCTTTACATGTAAGATAGTTTTCGTATCCGCCCTCAAAACATCTTAAAGTTCCATCATCAATTTCAATGGTTCTTGTGGCGATACTTTCGATAAAATAACGGTCATGCGAGATAAAAAGTAGCGTAAATTTAGCTTTAAGAATCATCTGTTCTAAAAACTCAACCATATAAACATCAAGGTGGTTGGTTGGTTCATCCAAAAGAAGAATGTCAGGCTTTTGAAGGATAAGACCTGCTAGGGTAACACGGCGTTGTTCTCCACCACTTAACAGATGAACATTGGTGTTTTCAAATCGTTTCAAGTCAAACTCTTGCATGACATGTTCGACTTTTTCATCTAAATTCCACGCATCATGAATATCCAAAAAAGTCATAAGGTGACTTTGCTCTTCTAAAAGGAGATATGTTTCGTGCGCTGTTTCTAAGAGTTTTAAAACTTCTTCATAACGCTTTTTGGCATTTTTAAGTTCGCTTAATTCTTCTTCTATCGCCTCTTTGACGCTCATACCCTCTTTGAAATGAGGCGTTTGATCTAGCATACCTACTTTAATATTTTTTTGAATAATTCTTCTTCCTGCATCAACTTCCAAACTTCCGTGTATTATCTTCATGAGTGTGGATTTTCCACCACCATTTTTACCGATGATGGCTACGCGTTCACCCTCGTGAAGTGAAAAATTGACATTGTCTAAAATCTTTTGTGTCTCGTATGCTTTATCTATCTCGATCAAATCTAAAAGTGCCAAATGAGGTGCCTTGCTTTTTTTGGGTGTATTATACCAAATTGCTTACATGTAAAAAGTTGAGGGTAAAGATTTACCCTCTATGCGTTTTTAGGATTGGAATTGGTTGAGTTTGTGGTTAAGATTTTCTGCTAGCTTGGAGAGATGATCAGCAGCAGCTGCTATTTCTTCAACACTTCGTGCATTTTCACTGGTAAGAGAGTTGATATTTGAAACCATATTAACAATTTTATCGGTATCTTGTGCAATTTTTGTAGAGTTTTGAGCGCTTGTTGCAACGGAAGCAACACTCTCTTGCATCACTTGTGTAGTGCCTAAAATCGTTGTTTCTACATCACTTGAAATATCGGATAAGCGTTCAATATTTCTAGCATTTTTATTCATTTGGTCTGAAGCATTAACCGTTGATTGAACGATGATATTGATGGTAGCATGAATTTCTGTTAGGGAGCTTTGTGTGCGTTCAGCGAGCTTGCGAACTTCATCGGCAACGACGGCAAAGCCTCGTCCATGTTCTCCTGCCCTTGCTGCTTCAATGGCAGCGTTGAGGGCTAGTAAGTTGGTTTGATCGGCAATATCGGAAATGACAGTAAGAATTTGCTTGACCTGTTCTGCATCACGACTCATTTGTTCTAACTGATGAGCAAGAGCTGTTTCAGCTTGCGAAGCTAAATCCACTTCAGTGCGAAGTGTAATAATCTCATTTTTGGCATTATTGAGTTTACTACCAGCAGATATAATATTGTTTTTCATACTCTCAGAGAGTAAAGCTGTTTCTTGTACAAAAGTTTTAATCGTTGCTATTTCATGAATGGTATTATCGACAATAGAAGAGCTTTTTTCTGCGTTGCGTCCTATTTGCATGCTTGTAGCACTAAGTTCACTCGAAACAGAGGCATTTTCATTGGACGAATTTTTAGCGTCTCCGATGGTGGTTTCTAGTGTTTCAATTAAAGTATTAAAGCTATCTACGATTTCTTTAATTTCATTATTTTTGGTGTAGATAATTCTAAAATTAAGTTTTTTGGTTTGTACAAAATGTTGGATACTACTACCAATGAGATGAACGCTTTCAATAATATTTTTTCGAATAAAATAACCAAAAATAACACAGGCTAAAAGAATACTCAGTGAAAAGAATATCGTCAGTTTCTCTGCGCTATTTTTTGCATTTTCTGCTAGAAGCGCTTCTTCTTTAGCAATAGTTTCATTATAATGCATATGTTCATCTAAAGATTTAGTGAATGCGAGCAGGGTAGGTCTACTTTTATTAAGGAGAGCAGAGGCTTCTATTGTTTTATTCTCTTTGGAAAGTTTAGAAACAGCTACTATTACTTCAAATGCTTTAGTTAAAGCTTCTCTATCTTTGGCTAGAAGTTCTTTGTCTTTATTATCTGAGAGCATAGTGTCATATTTTTTAAAAGCCGACTCAATACTTGCTTTAACTTTAGCTATCGCCTCATCTCTTTTTTCTTTTTCTTTGGCATCATCATGCGTGATATGTTCCCAAAGATTTAAGCGTAAACGATAACCATTTTGCATGGCGTCACTCAGTATAAAAACACTAGGTAATGAATTAACATTGGCATAATTGGTTTTTTCATAGACAGTATTTATCTTTGTCGTGCCAATATAAGAGACACTACATACACCTAAAATAGCGATAATAATCATTAGGTATAGCTGCTTTGAAATACTCATGGTAAATCCTTTTTCGTGATATTTATTCATTCTAGTTGTAGTTTCCTGAAAATTTCTTTAAGGAGTTATTCAAAATAAAATAAAATTATAAAACTGTAACAAATGAATAAATTTTGTTTGGAAACTATTGGTTAAAAATTGGTATGATAATGTCTTTCAATTTTTAAAAGGATTTTTGATTATGTTGTTTTCGCTTACAATCGCTTATACACTCTATGTACTTATTAAAGTTTATGCGTCATTTATGGAGATAGGTTTTGTGCTCAAAGCTCAAAAAAATCAAGCTATTATTCTATCTGCTACAAACTATATTAAAGCAGGTGAATATAAAGTAGCCATGCAAAAACTCTCTATTTTAACGACACTGTATGATTTTTTCATTTTTTTCGGATGGATTTTATTTGGACTAGCATGGTTAGATACGATGATAGCCTATGAAAATACAATACTTAATTCTGTTGTTTTTGTGATGGCTTTTATCGCCATTAATTATCTTTTAGGACTTCCTTTTGAGGTTTATCAGACCTTTGGATTGGATAAAAAGTTTGGATTTTCAACCATTGATATAAAGATGTTTATCATGGACCAAATCAAAGCTGCACTAATGTTCTTAGTGCTTGGTTCTCTTTTACTGTGGGCTATGGTTTGGATTATCAATAGTTTCGAGCAATGGTGGTTGTTTGGTTTTGGTTTTATTTTTGCTGTCATTTTGTTTATTAATATGATTTATCCTATCTTTATCGTTCCCATTTTCAATAAGCTAACCCCTCTTGAGGATGAAAGTCTTAAAGCGGCTATCGAAGCACTTTTACAAAAAGCAGGGCTCAAAAGTAGTGGGGTTTTTAGTTTGGACGCTAGTAAAC
>JAQWCT010000129.1:5120-7707 GCA_028705785.1 Sulfurospirillaceae bacterium
CGGGACAAAAGACTCAATGCTTATTTTGGAGGGTTGGGAAGTTCAAAAAGGGTTGTTTTATTTGATACTCTCATCGCCAAGCTTGAGAAAAATGAGTTATTAGCTGTTTTGGGTCATGAACTAGGACATTTTAAACACAAAGACATTCTCAAAAATATCGCTTCAAGTGGTTTGATGCTATTCATCATGTTTGCACTTTTTGGCAATCTCCCTGTTGGGCTATTTTCAGAAATCGGTGTTCAAGGTGGAGCACATATCACTATCATTTTATTTTTACTTCTCTCACCATTAGTTTCTTTCGTCTTGATGCCACTCTTTGGACTTCTTAGTCGCTATAATGAGTATAAAGCAGATGAATATGGTAGTGCATGTGAAAGTAAAGAAGCATTGGTTCAAGCATTGATTAAACTTGCAGATGAAAACAAAAGTTTTCCGCTTTCTCATCCTTTGACAATTATGCTCTATTTTACTCATCCACCACTTAGCGAGCGATTGCGCAAACTGGGGATGGATATACCATATTACCACGCATGAATCTTGTTATTAAAGAGGCCTTATACAAAGCCGTAGTTCAGATGAGAGAAGCAACTTTGATCCCTCAAAAAGAAGCGATGCTCATTCTTGGTGAGGTTTTAGGTAAAGACATGACTTGGCTTGTGGCACATGAGAATGATGAAGTTCAAATAGATGAACATTTTTTCGACCTTGTTGCAAGACGAGCCAATAATGAGCCATTGGAATATATCTTAGGTAGAGCATCATTTTATGGAAAAGAGTTTTTAGTCGATAAGCGAGTCTTGATTCCTCGCCCTGAAACAGAACTGTTGGTAGATAAGGTTTTGGAATTAGCACGAGATATACAAACACCTCATATCGTTGAGATAGGGTGTGGTAGTGGTATTATTAGTATTATGCTCTCATTGCTTTTTCCAAAAGCGAGAATGACTGCTGTGGATATTTCGCAAGATGCTTTACATGTAGCCATGATGAATGCAAAAAAATTTGGTGTTGAAGAAAAAATCAACTTTGTTTTGGGCAGTTATCTTGATGGTGTGGAAGAAAAGATAGATATTCTCGTCTCTAATCCACCGTATATTGCACAAAATGAACCTTTACATGTAGGGCTTTCTTATGAACCATCCTTGGCACTTTATGGTGGTGTTGTAGGTGATGAGATGCTTAAACATATCATTGATTTGTTTAAAGAGCGAGCGATTGGTGCGCTAGTTTGTGAGATGGGATATGACCAGAGGGCATCCATTTTGAAGTACGCCAGCGATAAAGGTTTTGAGGCTGAGTTTTACAAAGATTTGGCAGATTTGGATAGAGGATTTTGGATAAGGAGTCAAAAATGAGTAAGAGTTTTTTAAGTGTTTATATCGTACTAGTGGGTATGGCATTAGGAGTTGAACTGTGTGCTGGAGCTTTTGTCGCTCCTATTATCTTTTTCCCTAGCGGATATTTAGGTGAGGGTGTTTTGACGCATTTTCAAAGTGGTATTTTAATGACGCAAGTTTTTCTTAAAAGCAATATGCTTTTAGGTTTGGTAGCTTTTTATGGAATTATCTTTGAAGTTATCGCTTGGATAACAAAGCAAAACAAAGATGTTTTATCCCTAAGTCTCTCTTTTTCAGGCTTTATTTTGACGGTATTATTTCTTTTTTACTATACTCCGTTCATTGTTGATGCACAAAGAGCACTTACCACAGAGTCCGAGGCCTTTTTTAAGATGCATAAAGAGAGTGAATTAGTAATGAAATCTTTAATGATGGTTCAGTTAGTGTTGATGTTTAGGCGAGTGTGGTTGATAGGGCAAAAAGCATAGTCTTTTGCCCTATCTAAAAAGAGGGGGATCTTTTTAGTCCATTTGATGTCGGATGTATGTAGGGATATCAAGATAATCATCTTGTCCCTCATAACCACCACTGACTTTTTTCATGCGTAAAATGCGTTCTCTTTTAATGGATTCTTGATTACTATTTAAAAGTTTTAATTCTTTAGTTGCTTCTATTTTATTTTCAAAGCCTGTTGCTACAATGGTTACTCGAACTGAGTTCTCAGCCATATTTTCGTCTGTTGTAGTTCCGAAGATAACATCAGCATCTTCATCTGCACAATCAAGAATAAGACTCATAGCATTGCTAATCTCATTGATTGGACAAGTCGGAGGAATATGGAAGTGAACCAACACGCCAAGTGCGCCGTTGATAGACATATTGTCAAGCAATGGAGATTCTATAGCACTTTTAATCGCTTCAAGTGCGGCATCTTCACCCGTACTCTCACCAATACCCATCAGTGCCATGCCTCTGTGACTCATAACGGTTTGAACATCAGCAAAGTCAACATTGATATCACTTTGTCCTGAAGAGAGAACGACCAAACTCATACCACTAACGGCACGACTTAAAACATCATCAACGATTCTAAAACTATCTTTAATGCCATATTTTGAATCAACAATCGCAAGGAGTTTGTCATTGGGGATGATGACGATAGAATCACTCTCTTTACGAAGTTCAGCAAGACCCATTTCAGCAAGTTTTGCTCTTTTTTTACCTTCAAACATAAAAGGTCTAGTTACTAC
>JAQWCT010000130.1 GCA_028705785.1 Sulfurospirillaceae bacterium
CAGGAATTATAACACTGATACGAGGCAGTTTAGGCAAAATATGTGGTGCGTACGCTTTGATGTCCTCAAGTGTGTCGATGTCTCTTAGCATTTTACCATGCTTTACATGTAAAGGTTTTAGATGCTCTTTTGTTTGCTCAAAAACACTACTTGTGCCATAAATAATGCCTTCAAAGGCTTTACATGTAAAGGTCTTTGCATGAAAACCAATGAGATAGTAACCGCCATCAAGGGTAGGGGAAAGCGTGGCATCGCTTGTCTTTAAAAGTAAAAAAGCCTCTTCAAGAATTTTTTCATCAACATCGGGAATATCCGAGCCTACAAGCAAGGCTTGTGTATAGCCAAGATTGAAAACATGGCTAAAAGCTTCAGCCATTTTATAGCCTAAATCGCCTTTGGCTTGTAAAAAAAGTGTGTGATTTTCAAGATAAGTGGGCAGTGTGCAAGGTAGTTCACCATCATCGTAAGCGATAAAAATATCGCAGTTTTGAGGGTTTCGTTTCAATAGCCTTTGGACTAATTGCTCGTAAAACATACGCGCCATTTCATCCCCGATACTTTTTGCCAACCGTGTTTTGACTCTCCCTAAAATAGGCGCTTTGATAAAATAAATTAGTGCGTTTTGGTGCATAAATGTCGCTCAATCATAGTATAAAAATCTTCGATATGCTTTACATGTAAGAAGTTTGAAACTAAATTAATAGCAAGGGCATCGACCAAATGGTAGGCTTCTTCTTTGTTTTTTTGAGTGCTGATGGCTTCGAGTGGTTTAGCTTTTGCAGGGACAACTAAGCGACGGTAGAGCTCTGCGCCACAAAAACCAACACTGGTTTGCAAGATATGCTCATCGTGCCCAAAACTTTTCCAAACAGCATTGATTGCCTCTTTCCATTGTACTTTTTTGCCCTCAAACAAAGCGTATATTTCGCCAAAGAGAATGTGGGCAAAGAGATTTCCCATATCAAAACCCAGTGGTCCAAAAAAGGAAAATTCAGCATCGATAATGGCGATTTTATCCTCTTTTACCATCACAGAGCCTGTGTGTAAATCGCCATGGATAAGCGTTTCTTTGGCGTTTAAAAAGAGCTCTAAAAGCATTTCAATGCCTTGGTAAAAGTGGGCATCTTTAGGAAGAGGTTTAAAAAAGGGCGGAATTGCTAGGGCTTCATGGTTTGGGATGTGAGGAAAGCGAAAGATATAGTTTTCACTAATATTTTTAAGCGTGGCATTTTCATAGTAATTAAGCTCTTTTAGGGGTGGGGTGTGGGCGTAAATCTTGCCTAGAAAATCCCCTAATTTTTCATATACCGATAAAGCGATGGGCGTTTTAAGTTGCACTTTTTGCAAAGTTTCAAACTCTTTCAAATCCTCCATAACAAATAAAAACGCCTTTTCATCGGCATGGTAGATGTTTGGAATCAATGCGGGCGCAATGGTTTTGAAGTAAGTCATAGTGTGCATCTCCACACAAATCCTTTGCTGAGGCAGTTTAAAATCTTCGCCTAAGAGTCTTAGATATGGAGGGGCGTATTTGATGATAAGGCTTTTTTGAGGGGTAGATGCACGAAAGATAAAGTTGAGATTGCCATCGCCAATTTCGCTTACATGTAAAGGCTCACTCTCCAATAATGCTCTAAGCACAGGCGTCGCATCAAGGTAGTTTACGATTGTATCTTGTGTTATCATTAACTTTTTGGGGTGAAAAAAGAGATTTGGTTGCGACCTTTTTCTTTAGCAGCATACATCGCCATATCCGCTTGTTTGATGAGTTCTTCTGCATCTTGTGTCGTTTTGCTAAAAAGCGTAATACCGATACTTGCACCTATACGATAGTTCCCATGTGCAAGGTCAAAGGGTTTGTTGAGGAATGAGAGAATTTTGAGCGCTACTGCATTGGTTTGTTCCATGGCTTGTGAGATATTATCGCCTAAATTTTCGAGTAAAATCAAAAATTCATCTCCTCCAAGTCTTGAAACAGTATCGCCCTGCCTTGTACAGTCTTGTAAGCGTCTTCCCACTTGAATGAGGAGCATGTCCCCCGCGTCATGTCCAAAGGTATCGTTGAGTTGTTTAAAATGGTCTAAATCGATAAAAACAAGCGCTCCATAGATTTGTTCTTGAGAACTTTTTTCAACTGCTTTGAGGATATTTTCTTGCAATAAATGACGATTGGCAAGACGCGTGAGTGGATCACGATACGCCATTTCGTGAATTTGCTTTTGAGCCGCTTTTTTCAATGTGATATCGCTAAAATTAGCTAAAAAATGGGTCACGATACCTTTGTCGTCTTTAATAGCCGTAATGGTGATATGTTCAGGATAAATCTCACCATTTTTGCGTTTATTCCACAGTTCTCCTTGCCAAAAACCTTTATCCAATAAGGATTCCCAAAGTGCTTTATAAAACGCTTTATCATACTGTCCCGATTTGAGAATACGAGGTGTTTTACCTAAAATCTCTTCTGGTTTATACCCTGTGATTTTGGTAAAAGCTTGGTTGACTTTAACAATCTTTTCTTGCGCATCTGTAATTAAAACAGCATCTTCCGTTTCAAAGGCTACAGAGCTTAAGCGTAATTGTTCGGCTTGTTTTTGGGCATCAATATTGATATAAACACCCGTTAAAAAGAGAGGACTTTTGTCGGGTGTATATTCGATAACGCGTCCACGCACTTGTATCCAAATCCATTCACCTTTGGCGTTTTTCATGCGTCTTTCAACTAAAAACCAGCCTTGTAAAGTAACTTGTTCTTGAATGGAGACAAACATGCTTTTTGCTTCATCAGGATGGGTCAGGGTTTGAATCATCTCTAAAGAAGGTGAAAAAGAAAAGGGGGGATAGTCTAAAATAAGATAACATTGTTTATCCCAAGTGATGGTGTCATCTTGACGATTCCATGTCCATAAGCCTGTTTGTGTTGCTTCCATAGCGATACGAAATTGCTTTTCATAGCTAATTTGTTGTTTTTGGCGCTGCGTTTCTTTGTCATGTCGTAAGATATGAAGCAGACCGAGTATCCCTGAGAGTGAGATAAAAAGAACACTGACTAAGAGTATTTTGTTTCGCTCTTTATCCCAATAGCTCAGAGCAATCGTCTGATCCATCTCAACTTCTACGACAAACGGCATTAACCTTGCTAGTCTGTAAGCACTAATGAGACTATGCTTGGAGCGTTCAAGATGGGTTAATAAATCTTCTTGCTCCACGGGTACATTAAAATGAGAAAATCCCACTTGTAAAGAATAATCAGTAGAAAGCAATAAAATACCATCTAATCGCCAAAGAGAGACAACACCATCTTTTCTGGGCAATGTTTGAGCATAGCGATTGGTAAAATAATCAGGATTGAGTGTTGCGACAAGATAATAGGGTTTATGACTAAAAAAAACTTTTTTAAGGAGTGGAATAAAGCTGATACTCTCAGGTGGCATTAAAAATTGAGGATTTGAGGGCGTTGCATTGTCAAAATCTCGTCCCATCCACGGTGTGCCAATACGCAATAAAGGAACATCCCCAAAAGGAATAGGTAAAAAATTATCTACAGAGATGTGCTTACCAGTATTAGCTTGATGTGAACTTACCTCAATGAATCCTTCCATATCTACTAAAGAAAAAGAGCGAAGATGTGGCGCATTTTTGAGTAAATCACTAAAAATATCCAAAATGACTTGAGGTGTTGTTTGTGTATCACTTAGGTGAGGAATTCTATCCATAGTATAGTCAATGCTTTGAAGTGTTTGCGTAAAGTGTTCTTCAAAAGCATAAGTATGTAGCCTTGCGATATTTTGATGTGTTGCGATAGCTTCGTCACGAAGGGTTGAAAGGGTCGTAATGATACTTGCAATGGTCAGGCCTATTATCAATAGTGTGGGTAAGATATATCGCCAACGCCCTAAACGAATCAATACAGGAAGCATAGTTTACTCGCTTAACACGATAGGTTCAAGGTGGTGTGTCTTTGCAGTTTTTTGAAGTCTGCCGTCTTGTTTAATGGTCGCAATAAAGGATTCTACTCTTTCCAAGAAAGAGTCTTCTTTTTGAGTAATAGCCCAGCCATAAGGCGTGATATGAAAAGGTTGTGTAGGTTTGATAAGTTTTGCCCACTCTTTTTCTTTCACCATACGCATACCAAAAGGATAATCTGTCATAAAAACATCTGCTCTTCCCGCTTCGACTTCTTGCTCTCTTGCATTTAAAGAGTCGACGATAAGAAGCGTAGCATGGGTAAGTCTTTGTTTCATAATATCGACATGGTAAGTTCCCTTAGCAACAGCTACGACAATACCAGCTTTATCGATGTCATCCCATTGTTGGATGCGTCGATTATCTTTGGTTGCAATCGCATAAATGTCGCTAGCAAGATGAGGTGTTGTAAGGGTAAGGTGTTGCATTCGTAAAGGAGTATGCCCTATGGCAAACATTGCAATATCGCATCGTTTGCTTTGAATGTCCGAGATAAGAGTAGCAAAAGAACTCTCTATGAATGCAACACTTACACCTAAATCTTTGCTAAACTCATATGCCAAATCAACATCAATACCTTTAAGTTCTTGCGTTCGTGGGTCGACATAAGAAATACCATAATATTCAGGCCAAATACATACCCGTAATTTTTGGGATTCGAGGATGGAAGAGAGTACATCAGCCATGAGTATAGAGTGAATTCCTGTCGTTATAAGGAAGACAACAACCCATTGGCGCATGTTTTAAGCCTTTCATTTGATATGTGTTTCAATTCTAGCATAATTTTAAATAATAAATACATAACCTTTCTATAAGTAATAAAACATTATGATTTCATTCAACTCATGTAATGGCTTAAGGTTTAAGCGCACATCAAAAGAGCACGAGAAACTCACATTTGATACTTCCCCATATCCTTTACATGTAGTCATTTTATAGGAGAAAATCTATGAAGATTACACAGCTTTTGGCGTTACCCTTTGTTTTATTGTTATTAGTTGGTTGTGGAGGTAAGGTAAAAGAAAACTCCAAATACAACTATATCACAGCGGATGAAACTGCAAAATTGATGCGTGCAGATGCTTCTAAATTGGTGATTGTTGACATTCAAGAAAAACCAGATTTTACAGAAGAGCATCTCAAAGGCGCATTAGCAACTTACGCTTATCCTGTTAAAACGGATGCTGAAAAAGCGCGTTTGGCTGAACTACTTCCTCAAATCAAACCTGATCAAAAAGTGGTGATTGTCTGTCCACGAGGCGGTGGAGGTGCTGATAGAGCTTATGATTTTTACCTTGAAAAAGGGGTCAAAAAAGACAATCTTTTCACCCTCAAAGGCGGTCAATATGAATGGCCTCGCGATAAAATCAAAGATGTGCTTGAGAAATAATGTCTCAAAAACTTAAACTTACGGCACTGCTTTTAGGCAGTGTCGCGCTTCTTGCTTTTATTCCCGAAGTTCGAGAGGTATTTTTAGAACTTATCGCTTTGTTTCAAAGTTTGGATGTCGAAAATATCAAAATCTATATTCTCTCTTTTGGTATAGGCGCACCGCTTATCTCCTTTGCTTTGATGGTGTTTCAGTCCATCATCGCACCACTTCCGGCTTTTTTAATTACCTTTGCTAATGCTGCTTTATTTGGTTGGGTGTATGGTGCGATGCTTTCGTGGTTTAGTGCGATGGTGGGTGCTGTGCTTTGTTTTTATATCGCCAAACTTTTAGGGCGAGAAGTGGTTGAAAAATTGACTTCTAAGATGGCATTGCACAGTGTGGATGCTTTTTTTGAAAAACACGGTGTTTATGCGATTTTAATTGCGAGGTTATTACCTTTTATTTCATTTGATATCGTAAGCTACGCAGCAGGGCTTACCAACATGAAACTACGCTCGTTTTTAATAGCAACGGGACTTGGACAACTTCCTGCAACACTGATTTACTCCTATGCAGGGGAAATGCTTACAGGCGGAGCAAAGACCTTTGTTTATGGACTTTTAATCCTCTTTTCGGCGAGTGTTTTAGTTTATCTTATCAAGCAGGTATACCGTGGACGCTAAAATCAGAGGCTATTTAGAAACCTGCATTGATTGTAAAAGTTGTATGCGAGGTTGCCCAATGCTTTATGCTTTTACGGGGTCTCCTAAAAGTTTATTGACACATTTTAGAAGCCAAAAACCCACAACGGATATGGCTTTTTCATGTGTAAATTGTGGCTTATGCGCACATGTATGTCCCACGGATATCGACTTCGGTCATCTCTTTGGTGAGTCTAAAAAGGTGTATGCTAAAGATAAAACACTGTTGAAAAAATATGGTTATGATGGCGTTTCTTTTCATCAAAAAAATAGTTTTTCAAAAATGTTTTCAACTTCAATGAAATTTTCGCAAGGATTATACACCCATATGGCATTTATGCCTGGATGTGCACTCTCTTCGTATTCACCCAAATTGGTGCAAGATGTTTTTGCGCACCTTCGTTCATTGTTACCAGGAATTGGCATCATCCAACAATGCTGTGGAACGCCTACCCGTATGGTGGGAGACATGGCACAGTTTAAGGTGTATCACTCCAAACTCGAAGAAGACTTAGCACGCATGGGAGCAACTACTGTGGTAACAGCGTGTGAAAATTGTTACATGAGTATTAAAAACTATGCACCACATATCAAAATCGTCTCTTTGTATAGCGTTCTAGCTCAGCATGGTGTTCCCAAAAATGCGATCAATGCGTTTCACCGACATAGCACCGTAGCGCTCCATGACCCTTGTCCTACCCGTTTTGAGGCACACTTGCATGAAGATGTGCGAAGCTTGTTTCAGACCATTGGATTGCCTTATGAGGAGTTTAAATATAACCGCGATAAGACGCTGTGCTGTGGAAGTGGAGGCATGTTGGAACTGACCAATCCCTCTTTGGCGCAAGAACAGATGAAAAGTAGAGCTGAACAAACGACATGTGAAAACATCGTGAGTTATTGCCAAAGTTGCGCTGAGTCTATGAGTAAGGGTGGGAAAAATGGTTTACATCTACTAGATTATATTTTCAATTCTAGCATAAGAGAAAAGCAAGTCAAGCAAGGCACGGTTAAAAAATGGTACAATCGTTACCGCTCACGCAAAAGCATCGACAAATTAAAGGACATGCCATCAAAAAGATAGTTCTTTTTTTACTCTTTGGACTGCTCATGTTTTTCTTCTACCAAAGCGGTATTCTTTCCTATGAGCAAGTAGAGCAGATTCGTTCTTTTGTGTTGGGATTTGGCTTGTATGCGCCGTTGGTATTTATTTTATTATTTACCTTTGCGCCGCTTATTTTTTTTCCTGATGGTATTTTGGCACTTGCTGGTGGACTTATTTTTGGCTTTGCCTGGGGAAGCTTTTATATCATTTTGGGCGCATTGTGCGGAGGGACATTGTCCTTTTACCTTGCTAGGTTGTACGGCAATACAATGCGTGAAAAACTCTCCCATGAAAAGCTCATCAACTTTCAAAAAAGCGTTCAAAAACATGGGTTTATTATGATTTTACTGCTTCGTTTAGTGCCTCTAGTTCCTTTTAATATCATCAGTTACAGTGCAGGATTTTCGACTATTCGTTATCGTGATTTTTTCTTTGCAACACTTTTGGGTATGACTCCTGGTGTTTTGGTCTATGCCAATATCGGGGCACAATCATTAGATTTTGGAAGTAGAGAATTTTATATCGCGGTTGGATTGCTCATCGCTTTAGTCGTTATTTCTATG
>JAQWCT010000131.1 GCA_028705785.1 Sulfurospirillaceae bacterium
TATGTTGCAGGTAATGTAGGCGAGCGATTTTGTGTGCGAAACTCAGGAGCTACGGCCGTTGTTGAGGGAACTGGCGATCATGCGTGTGAGTATATGACGGGCGGATTAGTTGCTATTTTAGGCAACACTGGCGTCAATTTTGGTGCAGGTATGACAGGGGGCGTGGCATTTGTCTATGATGAATCTCACGATTTTATCGATAAACTCAATCAAGAGCTAGTCATTGCAGAACGCATTGACACCGATGAAATGGATGAGGCACGACACTTTTTGAAGCGCCTATTGCGTACCCATATCAATGAAACCGCGAGTTTTAGAGCAACACAAATTTTAGAAAACTTCCGCCATGCGGTAAGAGATTTTTGGATGGTGAGACCTAAAGATATGACGAAGGTTCCACTCAATCCTGAGCAAGGAGACTAAGATGCAAAATTTTATCAATGTAGAGAGAATTGAACCTAGAAAGCGTTCAAGTGGCGATCGCGTGAGAGATTTTAAAGAGATTTATGAGATTTTGAGTAAAGAAGATGCCTCTGTTCAAGCAGATCGTTGTATCCAATGTGGTGACCCTTTTTGCCATAGCAAATGTCCGTTGCACAACTATATTCCTTTTTGGCTCAAGTCAACCAGTGGCATGAAGCGAGAATTGTCGTTTAATCTCTCCAATGAGACTAATCCATTCCCTGAAATCACAGGTCGTATTTGTCCTCACGATAGATTGTGTGAAGGGGATTGTACACTTAATGATGGGCATGGAGCTATCACGATAGGCTCTATTGAAACTTTTATCTCAGAAGAGGGCTTTAAAAAAGGCCTTAAACCTGCATTCCCAGGAATTACAACGAAGAAAAAGGTAGCGGTTATTGGAGCAGGTCCATCAGGCATTGCTGCAGCAACTTATCTTTTGCGTGCAGGTATTGCGGTGAGTATGTACGATAGACAAAATAAAGCAGGGGGACTTTTGACTTATGGAATCCCTGGGTTTAAGCTTGATAAAGAAGTGGTTGCAAGACGCGTAAGATGGCTTCAAGAAGCAGGAATGAGCTTACATGTAAACACGCATGTGGGTAAAGATATCTCGTTTGATGAAATTGCACACAATCACGATGCCGTATTTTTAGGTATTGGGGCGGAGAGTCCACGCAAAGCAAATATTGCCAATGAAAATGCAAGTGGTGTTTTTATGGCTATTGATTTTTTGCGCGCTATTCAAAAAAAGCTTTTCAATGAATCGTTTGATAAAAAGTATGAAGTTAAAAATAAAAATGTTGTGGTCATCGGTGGTGGTGATACGGCGATGGATTGTCTGCGTACTTCCATCAGAGAGGGCGCAAAAAGCGTTACCTGTTTGTATCGTCGTGATAAATACAATATGCCTGGATCCAAAAAAGAGTTTAAAAATGCCATCGAAGAGGGTGCGGAGTTTGTTTATAATGTTACTCCGAAAGAGATTTTGGTCAACTCTGATGGTCAAGTGGTGGGTATCGATATGCACCGTACGATTTTAGGCGCTAAAGATGCCTCTTGCAGGCAATGTGTCGAAATTGTCAAAGGTGGAGATTTTAGAGTTGATGCCGATGTCATTATCTTTGCACTTGGTTTTACGCCTTCCGTTCCTGCTTTTTTAGCAGAAAATGGCATTGAAGTGAACAAATGGGGTGGTATTGTTGTAGGTCATGATTATAAGACCAGTAAAGTGGGTGTATATGCGGGAGGCGACTGTAAAAGAGGCTCAGACCTTGTGGTTACAGCAGCTAAAGATGGTAAAGAAGCCGCAGGACATATCATTAAAAAATTGCTTGGCTAATGCGCACATACGCTTGTTTTATTGAAGCTGTCACAGTTGCTAATCAGGAAATCTACGCATTGCTCCAAAATGAAGGGTTGAATGGCTACCACCATCAATCCTTCGAGATAGGAGCAGGAGGCGATAAAAGTTCAGGTATCGACCTTGAAGCAGAAAAAATCTTTATCAAGCACCTACGCGATTTTGGAACCATTATCTCAGAAGAGAGTGGACTCTTTCCTCACCACAATCAAAATGTTGAAATCATCATCGATCCTATCGATGGAAGCGACAATCTTCTTTCCCATCTTCCCTATTATGGCACCTCTGTTGCGTACAAAGAAAATGGTACATGTAAAGTTGCCATTATCGTTAATCTCGCCAATGGAGACATCTTTATCAAAGATGAGGAGCATTTTGAAAAGGGCAATCTTGCAACGACTATTTTTTCTCCCGTTACATGTAATGATTTTGCAAAAGTAGGTATTTTTGAACGCTCATATTGCTCCAATATTGTTGCTGATGTATTAAAAAAGATAGGTTTAAAGTATCGCTCCCCTGGTGCATTTGCTTTGTCTTTAGCCTATGCGCATGAAGTTACTTTTGTGATGTACGAGGGGAAAATGCGTACCTATGATGTTGAGGCAGGATTGTTGATGTGTCATGATTTGCACACCTTTTGTCAAGATGATATTTTTCTCGTAAGCAAAGATAAGGAAACTTTCGATAAAATAATAGGATTTTTATAAACGAAACGAGGGAAGAAAGTACGATGAAATTTGGAGAAATTTTTAGTAAAATCCGAAAAACACAGCCTGCCCCTAGTGAAGCACCCAGCCATTGGGTAAAGTGTACCGCATGTCAATCTTTGATGTACTACAAAGAGATTGAACAACGATTTAATGTCTGCCCCAAATGCGGATTTCATATGCGCATCTCTTCACAACAAAGAATAGAACAACTTTGCGATGAGGGAACTTTTAAAGAATTTGACACCAACCTTATTCCTATTGACCCCTTAAATTTTGTCGATAAAAAATCGTATAAAAAACGCATTGAAGAAGCAGAACAAAAAACGGGTCGAACTTCATCAGTCGTGTGTGGTTCGTGTTTGATAAACGGTGTTAGCGCACAAATTGTAGTCTTTGATTTTCAGTTTATGGGTGGAAGTTTGGGTTCTGTAGAGGGTGAAAAAATTGTTCGCTCCATCAATCGTGCCATTGCCAACAAAGAAGGTTTAATCATTGTAAGCGCCAGTGGTGGGGCGAGGATGCAAGAGAGTACTTTTTCTTTGCTGCAAATGTCTAAAACATCAGCGGCTTTAACTAAACTTGCCGATGCAAAGCTTCCTTATATTTCGATCTTGACTGATCCTACGATGGGAGGAGTTAGTGCATCGTTTGCTTTTTTGGGCGATATTATCATGGCAGAACCAGGTGCTTTAGTGGGTTTTGCAGGGCAAAGAGTTATCAAACAAACCATTGGGGCAGATCTTCCTGAGGGTTTCCAAAAAGCAGAATTTTTGCTCTCACATGGACTTATTGATATGATTGTCAATCGTACTGAGATGAAAAAAGTGGTGGCTGATTTATTGATACTTTTAGGCGAGAATTGTAAAAAAAGTGATTTCGAATTAAAGTTTAAGTAATGCATATCAAAGTTTTCACTATCGAAAAAAGTAGTGAACCTTCGATTGAGTTACTCAGTAAAGAGTATACGAAGATGATTTCACGGTTTTCAAAAATCGAAGAAATCAAGATATTTAACAAACAAATAGCACAAGCACAGACTATTGGAGAGAGTGAAGCTCAGGCTTCTTATACCAAAGTGTACGAGCCCCACCTAAAGGGATTGAATATTGCTTTAGATGTGCAAGGTTTACATGTAGATAGTTTTGAGTTTAGTACTCTTTTTAATGATGATGTGAACATCAATTTTTTTATTGGAGGTGCTTTTGGGTTTGAAGATGCCTTTTTGGGCAAAACTCAAAAGATTATAAGTTTAAGTAGACTAACATATGCCCACAAAATTGCTAAGGTAGTTTTGTTTGAGCAGATTTACCGAGGGTTATGTATAAAAAACAATCACCCTTATCATAAATAGTTGATTATAATATTTCCAATTTTTCCAAAAGGAAGGTATAGGTTATGAGAGAGCACGAGTTAAAACATTTTGAAGATATGTTAAAAGAACGACGCGTTCAGATCAAGAAAAATATTGAAGATTCAATGCGAGAATTAGAAGACCTAAAAGATACCGATGTAGGTGATGAAGCTGATCATGCTTCTATCAGTACAGACAGAATGATAGAGCAAGCCATCAGTGCTCAGCAGATGCGAGAACTCGGTGAAATCGAATTTGCTATCAATAAAATCAGAAACAACAGTTATGGTATTTGCGAAATGTGCGAAGAAGATATAGGTTTTCAACGACTCAAAGTCAAACCACATGCGAGATATTGTATCGTTTGTAGAGAAATTATCGAAAAATCAGCTAAAAACAAGTGAGGTTACGCAATGGGAATTAAACGCTATGTCCTTTTAACACTCGTCTATATGCTCGGTATTGGGCTTTATGTTTACAGTTTTAATGGAGAGAGTTATACTTTTGAATTTTTGAGTTTTTCCCTAAGACTTCCTGTGGCTATGTGGGTTATTGTCCCTGTCTTAATATTGTATTTTGCAACGATTATTCATCTTATATTTTATAATTTTAAAGATTTTTTGTATCAGCGCGCACTTAAAAAAGATTATATGAATTATAAAGAAGCTGCTAAACAGAAGATTCTAGAAGAAAGTATCGAGGGTACTTCTTTTAGAACAGAGGGCTTTAAATTAGCAGGTAAGATACTCAGTAGTATGAAATTTGATGCTACTGCTTCAGGAGAGTTTTCTAAAGAGGAAGATGAATTGGCAAAAGCGTGTGCTATTGTCAAAAGTATTCAAAATGGTAATTATGAAGATTTGAAAAAATATAGGCTTGGAAAAACAAATACGCTTGTCATAAAAAACAGTATCAATAAATTGCAAGTTGAGCCAAAATATGCCCTTGAAATTTTGAAGAATTGTACAGAAATCAACAGTGAACAATGCGCTAAAGCTTATGATGCATTGCTTGATTTTGCCAGTTTCAACGAAATCAAACGATATGATTTTACCCCAGATAAACGCACTTTTAGAAGAATGATGGAACGCTATTTGGATGCCGATGATAGTTTTGAAATGGATATAAAATCGATTGAAGACATGTTAGAGAAGTTCAATGCAGATCGTGCGGATTACCTTGAACTTGCGCGTGAGATCAAGATTAAACTCTCCCCCGATGCACTTATCGCTCTTTTTGAAAAACTTTACAACACCAAGGGTTCTGTGGCAGCAGATGCTTATTTGTATGTGTTGTATGATTTGCAGATGATTGATAAAATTAAAGAGATTTTAGATAATGCTGAACCTGATGAATTTGTCAAATTTAAAACCGTTATTTTTCTACGAGATCATGGCAAAAGTATTGATATAGATAAATTTTTGCGCGTATGAGTTATGAGATAGACTTTAGCCAAGGCATTCTTGCTTTGGCTCCCCTTGCTGGCTTTACCGACCTCCCTTTCCGTAGTGTTGTTAAACAATTTGGTGCAGACTTGACCTTTTCTGAGATGATTAGTGCGAATGCGCTGAAATATCATTCTGCTAAAACTTTTGATATGATTAAAAAATCTCCCCTTGAAATTCCCTATATCGTTCAAATTGCAGGCTCAGACATTGATGTTATCAAAGAAGCAGTACTCATTTTAAATGATATAGAGGGCATTGATGGGATTGACCTTAATTGCGGTTGTCCTGTACCTAAAGTCGTTTCTCAAGAGTCTGGCTCATCACTTCTTCTTAATCTTCCAAAAATGCAAAAAATTATTGAAACCATCAAAATACATTCCAATAAACGCTATACGAGTGCAAAAGTGAGATTGGGTTTTAATGCAAAAATCCCTGAAGAAATTGCAAAAGCGTGCGAAGATGCGGGTGTGGATTTTATGAGTATTCATGGTAGAACCAGAGCGGGGGCTTATAAAGCTGAGGTAGATTATGAAGCGATTGCACGAGCAAAGCAGAGTGTCAAAATCCCCGTCATTGCCAATGGTGACATAACGAGTTATGAAAAAGCTTTACATGTAAAGGAAATCACAGGTTGCAATAGCTTGATGATAGGCAGGGGCGCCGTTGGCAATCCTTGGATTTTTTATCAAATCAAAAATCAGCTTTTACATGTAGAAAAAAGTAAGATTTTAGAGATTGTTTTAGAACATTATAATGGTATGTTAGAATTTTATGGTCAAAGAGGTGTTTCTATTTTTCGTAAACATTTGCATACTTATTCTAAAGGTCTTCAGGGTGCTTCTGATTTTAGAAACCGTATTAACCTTGTTACTGATGAAACAATTATGAGGGAAGAGATAACAACTTTTTTTAGCTAAGGAATTTGCATGGAATATTTAACAGAAGAAAGAGCTTTTTTTTCGCAAACCTTATACAAAAAAGCACTTGAGTGTGCCTCAACTTCACATAAAGAGCAAAAAACTCCCCACGGCTATCCTTATTTGCATCATGTGACTTCGGTTGCTATGGAAGTCATGGCGATGCTAACAGCGGAACATCCCAGTTTTGATGAAGCCAATGTCGCGTTACAATGTGCTCTTTTGCATGATGTTTTAGAAGATACTCAAACCAGTGAAGAAGAGCTTAAATCATACTACGGGTTAGACACAAAAGTTATCGAAGGCGTAAAGGCACTCACTAAAGATAAAACTTTGCCTGATAAAAAAGCACAAATGAAAGATTCACTTGAGCGCCTTTTGCTTTAGCCAACTTGTGTTCAATGGGTCAAATTAGCAGATCGAATAACTAATCTTGGAATACCTCCTCATTCTTGGAATAAAACGAAAATAGTCAATTATCAAAATGAAGCCAGAGAAATTTTACATGTACTGCAAAAATCTAGTAGTTATCTTGCGAAAAGATTACAAGAACGCATCGATATTTACGATGAATATGTTCAAAATGCTACATAGAAAATATGATTGCAAAATCGTTATTAAATGAAATATATTAACCATTATTTTCAATATGAAATTGTCTCTTTTTTGGATACAATCAACCTTACAAAATCATCAAATGAGAAGTAAATGTTAAAGATTGGACTTAGAGGGCGTGCGATATTTATTAGCGTTATTGTCTTTATTATCGTTGGTACTGTCTCTTTAGGACTTATTTATCAACTTTCTCGCTCAATCGCACTTACTTTAAGTAAAGAATATGCACTTGAACGGGTATTGAATTCCAAAGAAAAACTTTCTAGTACACTTGCCTTAAATCTTCGTTTAGCACAAAAAATCACTTCAGGCCTTATATTAACAAGATGGATGAAAGACGAAGATAATGTTAGTGCAAAAACAAGAGCTTTACGCCTTATAGGAGATTCTATGGAAGTTTCACAAGCTGATAGCTGGTTTGTGGCGATGAAAGAATCGAAGCACTACTATTTTGATGATAAACAAAAGCGTTTTAGCGGAAAAGAACGCCTTAAAACCTTACAACCCAATATGCCAGAAGATGCTTGGTTTTTCCACACCCTTGATGCCAATACAAGTTATCATTTTAATACAGACTATGATAGTTCCATAAATGCTACAAAGTTTTGGCTCAACATGATCGTCAAGGATGGAGAAGAGTCTTTAGGTGTTGCAGGGTTTGGTATCGATTTTAAACAATTTATCGACGATTATGTTGTATTGGATAAAGAAGGATTTGAGTCGATAATCATCAATCCGCAAGGTGTTATTGTAGGGCATCGTGATTCTTCATTGGTAACTTACAATATTAACACGATTGATCCAAAAGAATGGAAAACGATATGGGA
>JAQWCT010000132.1 GCA_028705785.1 Sulfurospirillaceae bacterium
AAAAATTAGATAAAACATACGAAGATACATCACTTTTATGAGCAGGTTTTCCAATGCCAATACGAATCCTCATGTACTCGACTCCTATGTGTGCGTCAATGGAGCGTAAACCATTATGTCCACCATGTCCACCACCTATTTTAAAACGAAGTGTTCCAAAAGGCAGGTCTAAGTCATCATGAATAACGATAATTTCGGAGGGTTTATAATAATCACTGACAGCTCTCACACTTTGACCAGAGAGATTCATATAAGTTGTGGGTTTTAAAAATAGATGTGAAGCGCACTTAAAAAGTTCACCTTGAAATGAACTCTTGGTAATACGCTCGCATGAAGTTTGGTCATCGATAAACGAATCGATGACCATAAAACCGACATTATGTCGATTATTTTTATATTGTAAGTCAGGATTTCCTAGTCCTACAAAAAGTGTCAAAGCGTTATTTCGCTTTAATAACTCCAGCGACAGAAACTCTATCTTCATCCATCACTTTAACGCTATCAGATACCTTAATATCACGAACCAAGATTGTATCACCAACATCAAGCTCAGATACATCTAGTACGAAACTATTTGGTAAGTTTTCAGCTGTACATTTAACCGTTAATCTTTTTTTAGATTGGATTAAAACACCTTTGTTTTTAGTACCTTTTGGGATACCCTCTAGTTTAACTGGAACAAGATATTTGCTCAAAACACCAGGAAGTGCTAAACGCAAGTCTACATGTAAAAGTGTGCTGTTGACTGGGTCTCTTTGGTACTCTTGGATAACCACTTTGTACTCAACGCCCGCGATTTTCACTGGGAAAATCAACTCTTCTTTACTCTTTGCTGCCTTGATGAATTCGTTTGCTTTAAATGCAGCATTGATGTTTTGTTCACCTTTACCGTAAATATTTGCAATTAGATATCCATCTCTACGAAGTGCTTTAGTAGCCTTCTTCTCGATACTATCTCTAATGATGCCTTCTAGCATATCTATCCTTTATAAAAAATAAGAGAGCAATTGTACAAAAACTAAACTAAAAACTGCATAAAGTTACATCTTTAGGCCGATAATATCTTTATCTCTGTCTTCGACTTGATTTTTAAATTCACTTTTATTCACTTCTTTTTGCGTTTTATCTGCATCATAAAAATCTAATGCCATCGTGATATCATTGCGGCTGGTTGAGCCTATAATGGCCTCTTCTCTTGAAATTCTTCCTTGTGCATAAAGCCCCAAAAGAGACTGGTCAAAAGTTTGCGTTTTATAAATATCTTTACCCTCTTTGAGTGCATCTGGAATTTCATTTTCGCGTCCTTCCAAGATAAGTGCCTCAATTCTTGCATTTTTCACCAATATTTCTACCGCAGCAGCTCTTCCTTTGTTGACAGTTCTTACTAATCGCTGCGAAACAATGCCTTGTAAAACAGACGCTAAAGACATCTTAATTCTATTTTGTTCACTACCTGGGAACATACCAATGATGCGGCCAACCGTTTCTTTTGTATCAGTAGTGTGTAAAGTCGAAAGTACTAAGTGCCCAGTTTCTGCTGCATGCATCGCCGTTTCTATCGTCTCTAAATCTCTCATTTCACCCACTAAAATAACATCTGGATCTTCACGAAGTGCAGCACGCAGTGAATCTGAAAAAGAGATAGCATCTTGACCTATAGCTCTTTGATTGACGATACACTGTTCATCTTTATAAATAAATTCTACAGGGTCTTCAATCGTAATGATATGCTTTTTATGTGTTTTATTAATTTGGTTAATAATGGAAGCTAGCGTAGTTGTTTTACCACTTCCCGTAGGTCCAGTCACCAAGACTAGTCCTCTTGAGAGGTCACAAAATGAATTAATAATAGGCGGAAGATTCAATGCCTCAATTGTTGGAAGTACCATAGGAATCGTTCTAAAAACAGCCGATATACCATCGACTTGAAAAAACATGTTAACACGAAAACGGTAGTCGTCATTGAGTTTAAAAGTAAAATCAATATTTTTTTTCTCTATCAGTTCTGGAAATCTACTGCGCAGTAGCTCTTTTGCAAGCAATATTCCATCTTGATGGCTTAAAATCTCTTGCGACAAAGAGGTCATCTCGCCATTAATTCTACCTCTAATATTCGCGCCCGTCTTTACATGTAAATCACTTCCGTGAAACTCGACAAGTTTGCTGAGATAGAATTTGAGCTTTTTTGTCATCTCAAATGTTAATTCACCGACATTGACCTCTTGTTGCATGGATTTTCCTTATTTTAATGCCACTAAAATTTCGCTAAAAGCTTCTTTAAAAGCAACCAATCCCTCTTCCATAAGTTCATCACATACTTTTTCCATATCGATACCATTTGCACTCAATGAATCAAAAAAGTTTTTTACCTCATCTTTTCTAAGTTTTATCTCTTGAGCACTATCTTTTGCATCGATAAAATCTTTAATCGTCGAAAGAGGTGCTGTATTGATAGAGTTTTTAAATAAAAGCTCTCTAATATAGTAATCTGCTCGGAGTAAATCACCTTTAACCCCGGTGCTGGCAAAAAGAGTACGAATATTGGGTAAATTGCAAGCTTCTATCATCTCATATAAACGAATGGCATTCATGATGCCCACACGAGAAACCACAAAATCTATCTTTTTAAGTTCCTCGTCAAGCTTGCGATCAAATCTACTGACAAAAATACTAATCACCCCAGAAGGAAGCTTTCCCTCAGGATTATGGTGTAAAAAATGCTTATTGGCTTTTGCAAAAGCATCTAAACAGCCTTTGGTTTGAGTAGGTGAAAAAATAAGAGTTGCATTAACATTGATGCCTTCCCCTAACAGTTTTTCCATGGCCACAAAACCTGCACTCGTGGCAGGTACTTTAATCATGACATTAGGAAATCCAATGGCTTTAAACAGTCGTCTACCCTCTTCAATGGTCGCACTCGCATCATCGCACAAAAAAGGATCTACTTCAATGCTGATAAAGCCATCATCTCCTTTTTCATACAAAGGTAACAATTTTGAAGCTGCCAATTGAATATCACTTATAGCTAAAGACTCATAAATTTTCTTTGGAGACTTTCCTCCCAGTAATGCTTTATCATTTGCATAGGCTTTTGAAGTTAAAAAAGCGGATTTAAAAATAGAAGGATTACTCGTCGCTGCATTGACAATATTTTTTTCTAATAACTCTCCAAATTCACCTTCTAAAAAACTGCGCTCAACAAAATCACACCACAATGAAAAACCAATAGAATTCATATACATTTTAGACTCTTTTTTAAATAAATTTGAGAAGATTGATCATATCTTTTTCATCAATCACTATATTGGCCGCATTTTTTAAAATAGGCTTGGCACAAAACGCTACTTTTTTGGCAGCACATTCAAACATAGAAATATCGTTAGCACCATCGCCCACCGCCATAGTATTTTCTGGTGAAATATTTAAAAGATGTTGGATGCGTCTAAGCATATCGCCCTTGGAAAACCCAAACATCATATCGCCACCAACAAGTCCACTAAGCTTTCCATCTCTTACATGTAAGACATTAGAAAAGTCTGCATCAAAACCTAGAATCGCTTTTGCTGGCGTTGTAGCTATTCTAAAACCACCACTAAAGACTACCACTTTATAGCCATTTTCTTTCAACCCAGCAATGGCTTCTTTGGCATGAGGCATGAATGGTAAAGAAGCGCATAACATTTCTGCTTTCTTAGCATCCAGTCCTTTAAGTAAACCTACTCTCGTTGTTAAACTCTCAAAAAAGTCTAACTCCCCTTGCATCGCTCGTTCAGTAATGGAGGAAACTTCTTTCAAAACACCTTGTTCTTTGGCTAAAAAATCAATTGTTTCTCCATCCATTAATGTTGAATCAAAATCAAATACACACAGCTTCACGATTATCCCTTTCGATTTATTATTCGTGTGATTATAGCCATATCTTGCTTAGCGGAAAAAATACTAAAATTTAATCTATTGATTTACATCAAGCTTCGTTCACATTTGCTTCGCTACAATGCCTCTTCAACCAAAATAGGAGAGGCAATGGAACGCATCATTCGTTTATATTTTTTCATTTTTATCACTACTCAAGCTCTTTTTTCTCAAACTATTTCTTTGCAAGAAGCGATTGTTGCGACACTTGAATCGCATCCTGATGCTAAAATAGCACTCTCCTTGCTTGAAAAATCTCGTGCCAATCTTGGAGTTACCCAAGCTTTGCGCCATCCCGAAATCATGCTCAATGGAGATTACTTTCCTACTAAAACATTAGTAATGCCTTCCAATGGCACTTTTGCTACGCGTGATTCTTCAACTTCGCATATAGATGTGACAGTAACTTACACCTTGTGGGATTTTGGGAGGTCAAGTGAGAGCATTAACGCAGCCATGTATGAAAATGATGCATCACTATCATTGCACGAAAATGCCAAAGCTATCTTAATTGAAAAAGTGTGGCAGGCATATTATTCACTCGCTTATCTTCACCGGCTCATCACAACAACTGAACACTCTCTTGCTTTTTATCAAGCACTCTACGATCAAGCGACGCATCTACGACACAGTGGAATTAAAACACAAATAGATGAAGAACGATTTTATGCTTCTTTATTGGAAGCAAAAGATACGCTTGCCATAGCCCATAGCGAAGAGCAAAAATCACTTCAAATCCTTAGTTTATTAACAGCTTTACCTTTAGAGAGCATCATGATTGAAGATGATTTTGAAGCGCTCTCTGTAACGACTATGCCTCTACTCTCAGAAGAAAAATGGCGCAAATTACTTATGGAACACAATACAGAACTGAGTGCTTTAGCTTTCAAAATCAAGCAAAGTGAATCGTTACATGTAAGTGCGAGTTTAGAAAAATATGGCACCATTTCTGCAGTTGCATCTACTGGCTACGATGACTCACTCTCCTCTTATAACTCGAAACAAATTGGCATCAAAGCTTCTATCCCTCTTTATACAGGTGGGAAACTTTCTCACCAAGAAGAGAAAGATAGAGTCGCCATACTCACCTCCAAAGAGGAGTTGCGTTCTCGTGAACTAGCACTTTGGCAAGAACTCTATGGAAACATTCAAGATCTCAAACAGCTCGATACAACCATTAAAGCTAAAGAAGCAGTTGCACACTCTTTGGCTAAAGCTATTTTGATTATCAAAGGGCGTTATGCGCAAGGATTAGCTACTTACATAGAAGTTCTTGAAGCACAGATGGCATATGATAACGCATGCACCTCTCAAAATAAAGCGATGCTTCAAAAAATATCCTCCCTAGCCAACATACACCGACTTATCCCCAAAGGACTTACCCTATGAATACGCTGTTTCTTAAAAAATATTTGTTAATACTCTTCGCTGTTGCCCTCATAGGAGGGGTGTTTTATATGAAAGTTTATCTCCCTAAAAACTCTTTCGCTTCCATTTCTCCCAAATTAGGTGATATCAATGAAACTGTTTTTGGCGTAGGTACCGTAGAAGCAAAAGAGCTTATGATCATCGCTTCTAAAACACCTGCTAAAGTTGCTTCCATTTTTGCAGACCAAGGAGATGAAGTTGTACAAAATAAAATTTTAGCGACGATGGATAACTTGGAACTTACAGCTTCAAAAGAAGAAGCATTGATGGCATTGCAAAAAAGTAAACTCTCCTATGATGCTCAAAAAACGCTCTTAGCTGATGTGAATGCAAAATATACATTAGCCCAAATAACACTCAAACGATACCAAAACCTTGCCCGTGATGGCTTCTTAGCGCAGTCTGAATTAGATAGTGCCGAAGCATCGCATCAAAGCGCAAAAGCACAATGGGAGAATGCTACTATTGGGCTTAAGATAACACAAGCAGATATTGCTAAAAGCGAAGCTACCCTTAAAGGGATAGAGGCAAAACTCGAAGATTTGGTATTGCGTTCCCCTATAAATGCGCGCGTTATTTCAAGAAATGCAGAAATAGGCAGTACCGTTCTTGCAGGTGCTCCTATCTTTCGTCTAGTAGACCCTCGTTTTATTTGGGCTAAAGTATATATCAATGAGCGACAAAGTGGTGCAATTGCAGTAGGTCAGCCTGTTTCAATAACCTTGCGCTCTCACGCAAACACGCCTTATCTTGGACACATTGAGCGCATTGGCTTTGAAAATGACCGTGTCACAGAAGAGAGAGAAGTAGACATTTCTTTTGAGACAGTGCCCACTTCTTTATACTTAGGAGAACGACTTGAGGCTACCATTCACACAGCATCACATCGAGACATCTTAACGATTCCTCTAAGTGCAATACAGAATATTCAAGGTGTCAAAGGAGTATGGGTCAAAAATGAAGGTCATGCTCACTTTAAGCCTATTACACCATTTATCATCAGTGCAGAAGGAGTTGCAAGTGCCAAAGAACTTGACCAAAATGACATCATTCTCCTACCTAATAAACAAGAGATCTATGAAGGTAAGAGACTTGCACTATGATTAATTTAGCACAAAAAGATATTGCCCATTCTTTAGGCAAGTTTCTGACGACAGCCACTGGTGTTGGGATGCTTTTAGGCGTTGTTCTCATTATGATAGGCGTTTATCGTGGTCTGGTTGATGATGCGAGTATTTTGCTTAAAGATACAAGGGCTGATTTATGGATAGTTCAACAAGATACACTAGGACCCTTTGCGGAGAGTTCTCGTATCCATGAAGACATTAAACATCAAATCAAACTCTTTAGAGGCGTTAAAGATGTTTCAGCAGTGACTTTTCAAAGTCTTCAGCTTTATCGCAATGCTCTTCCCATAAGAGTTTTTGCTATTGGTTACGATATCGGCTCTTTCTATACTCCTCATCTTTTAGCAGAGGGTCGATCCATTATTGCTAGCCACTTTGAGATTGTTGTGGATGCAAAAACAGGTTTTAAACTAGGTGAGCGTATCACCATTGGAAGAGATATTTTTACCGTTGTTGGTGTGACGCGAGATGCGGTCTCATCTAGCGGAGATTTTATGGTCTATTTTTCTCTTTCCGATGCGCAAAAAATCCAGTTTTTATCCAGTAACGAACAAATACGCAATGACCGAGCAAGAAATAGTGACCAAGGAGCGACAACCTCTACTGCCAATGCTATCATCGCCACACTGCATGATGGTTTTGATCCTAAAGAAGTAGCACAAGAGATAGAAAGATGGAAACATATCAAGGTTTTTACACAATCCGAGCAACTAGACATCTTGACTAAAAATCTTGTTGAACGATCTTCTAAACAAATTGGATTGTTTACCTTTATTTTATTGCTGGTTGCTTCGGTCATTATCTCCTTGATTATCTACACCATGACAATGGGGAAAATTAAAGAAATTGCTATTTTAAAACTCATTGGTGCTTCTAACACGACTATCATTAAAATGATTGTACAACAATCTGTTTGGCTTGGTGTATTGGCATTTATTGCGGGTAATATTTTTTCACATAGCGTAGTTGATTTATTTCCAAAACGAACAATTCTCATCACTTCAGATGCCCTTGCTCTTTTAGTGATAGTGATTTTAGTCAGTATCGCGGGATCACTTTTTGGCGTTAAATCAGCCTTAAAAGTTGATCCAGCAAGTGCAATTGGAGGGTGAAAATTCATGGAGCATCAAAACAGTG